>JAKLHG010000063.1 GCA_022710255.1 Candidatus Hydrogenedentota bacterium | reverse complement strand
CAATAAATAATCATTTCACATTTACTCATGGTCGTCTACTCCCGAGCGATACTTAACAAGGATGTCTCGGATCTGTTTTACTTGATAGGCTTTTGCCATGGCGCCTTTGGGTTGAAGATTCAGAATGTCATCTATCCCGCGACGAAAGAATATAGGTTGATCGCCTCGAATACGCATTTCAAAAGCCAAATAACGCAGTAGTGAGACAATATCCGCAAACCGTATGCCCGCATCGGCGTTGCCACACAAAATAGCGTGCAGGGGTCTTCTCATGCTTGCCCAAACAATAAACTCCTTATAATCACATATGCTTGACTTATAGTATACGGAGGAAGGATGACGGCGTCAACCTGATGGCTTGGAATTTAAGAAAGAACGAAAAGGACATAAATGATCAACGGGACGGCGGCAAACGGTTAGGCTCGTCTCTTTGACACGTTTTAAAAATAGGCCTTGGGCAGGGTAAAATAGCGCCATCGTACTTCCAAGAAATCTATACGAAAATGCCTTTAAAACGACCAGACCTACATCCCTTTTCCATGCCCGTTCGTTTTTGTCTCGCCCTCGTGCTCGGGGCGGCTTCCTGGCACCTGTATCCCGGCTGGGTCACCGTAGTACTGACCTTCCTGCTGGCCTTGTTGTCATCAAAAGCGGTACTGTATGCTCACGCACTACTTGCCGCGGCCTGGGTGTTCCTCAACGCAGTTCACGCGGTTTCCATCCCGGTATCCCTGGAAAGCCAGGAAGTCCTGTACCGTTTTCTCCAGGGTGCCATCCTGATTCTTCTGTCTGCGCGCGGGAAACCGCTGGTGATTTCTTTTTCCGATGATAACAGACTTGCCGGGCGCATCAGCGCAGGACTTACGGGCCTCGCGGTCTGCCTCTGTGTTGCCTGCCTGTTCCGCAGCACCTCCCTGCTTTACACCGGTTGGGTCGCCGTACTGATTCTGTATGCCCATCTCATCCAAAGCATTCCTCTGCTCAAGTCGGTGAAACTGCTGTTTTCCTTTTGTATTCCCCTTGTCATCATGGCTGTGATCCTTGAGATAGGAACCCGCCAGCTGTTGCCAATAGAACAGAAACCCGGTGGTTTATATCTTCCCGATCCGGACGCCATCTATACCCTGCGTCCCGGCGGAGAAACCGGCTATAGTTTTAAGGATAACTCCGGCAACATTCTGGAGTGGCAGGCCGTCATATCGCCCCAGGGCATCCGGGACCAGGAATATGGCGCCAAGACCTATGATGAATACCGGATTGTCACCCTTGGAGATTCCTATACCATGGGCCAAACCCTCCCATGGGCAGATACGTTCCAGCGGAAACTCGAATGCCTGCTGAACCAGGAAAATCCTTCCCGGCGCTTTACCGTGGTAAATTGCGGGGTTCCCGGGTACGCGCCCTGGCAGGAACAGATTTTCCTGCAAAAACGGGGGTTTAGTTTTGAGCCCGATCTCGTCCTGCTGCAACTTTTCCCACCCAATGATATTGCCGGTTCCTACACCAAGGTCGGTAAATTCCTGCACGCTTTCATCATGGAATGGGAGCAACGCATACTAGATTTTCGCCGTCAGCACGAATGCCCTTTTTTTCTGGAACGCTGGTTTCAACAACATTCCAATGGGTATCGCCTGTGGTGTTCGCTAACAGGACGCACCGGGTATGTGCGGGATGCCGCCTTGAATTTCCGTTTGATTCCCCAATTCGATTATAACGCTCCGCCGCTTATAAGCGCCCGAAATCCCTATCAGGAGGCCTGCCTGGTTGACTGGTACCCGGAATTATATGAAGCCTGGGCTCTTTATGAGGAAAGTATCCGGGGCATTCGCGATGATTGCCGGGAGCGGGGCGTACCGCTTGCCGCCTTCGTGCATGGGGAGTATATTTCCCTGGACCCGGTCTACTGGGAGCGATTGAACCGTGAATTCCCGGACCACCGCTATGAAAGGAATAAAGACATCCGGTTGACAACGGAACTGTTGACGGCGCTGGACATTCCCAACACGGATGTTGTTGCCTCCTTCGCTGCCTGTCCTGAACCGGAAGACCTGTATTATTTGTATGAAGGACATTTCACCCCCGAAGGCACGGACGTGCTCGCATCCTGCCTTCGGGATTTTCTTTTGAAAACCGTCCTAGGCACGCCTTGATCTGCCCGGAATGAATGCAGGGCAAAGGTGTCTCCCCCCTGTCAACTGCAGCAGATACCATTGTTTAAACCTGGCGGGGTGGGTAAAGGCCGTCCCCCTCGTTCATATCCGACTAGACAATTACTATGCGAACCGTGGGCGTACCTTCCCAGGGTGCGCCAAGTACTGGCGATTACCCTTATGGCGCACCTGGGAAGGTACGCCTACTTCATCTTTTGCTCAAGTGTTTTTGTTTTTGTTGGGTTACGTGCAACGACCGCATTGGATACCTATGCCCGCGATGAACTGCCCCAACGTATTCATGCCGCGATGCTTGAGGACATTATCAAGGAGAAACTTTTCGCGCATAATAGCATAGATGCTACCGCCGTAGAGGGCCGTGAAAAGCCAGCGAAAAAAGAAAAAGAGGATACGGCCAAGCCCAAGAAGAAAAGAGGACGCCCCAAGAAGGGCGAACAAGCGCCGCCCCCCGACCCCAAACGTATTGATTTACAACCCAACCGCTCGCTGGAGGACAACATAAAGGAATTGCCCAATCAATGCGACGTTGGAACCAAACGCAATAGCAAAGGACATACCACCCATTGGATAGGGTATAAACTTCATCTGGGAGTGGTTGATGGCGATATTCCCGCAGCGGCAATTCTTACCAGCGCTTCAACTCACGACAGTCAAGTGGCTATCCCCTTAATGCAGATGACCAAGGAACGCCTGGATACGCTGTATGACCTTATGGACGCTGCCTATGACGCGCAAGGCATACATGATTTCAGTCGTACGCTAGGCCATGTGCCCGTCATTGACCCCAATAAACGTACGGGAGAGACCATTCCCATGGACCCCGCGAAAAAACAACGCTACAACCAGCGTAGTGCTGCTGAACGGGCCAACAGCGCGCTCAAGGACAACTATGGCGGGCGCTTTGTGCGGGTGCGTGGCGCGGCCAAGGTCATGGCCCACCTGATGTTCGGAGTAATTGCATTAACGGCGGCACAAGTCTTCCGACTGATAGGCTGAAAAAGCCTTGATTGAGGGCCTTTTCAGGTTCCGGCCGTTAAACCGGAGGTTGTGGTATACGTATGACACCATATTTTATGCAAAAATTACCGCTATGAAGAGTGAAAAAGCAAAAACATCTTGATTTTTGCGCATCCCTGTGGTAGCATGCATTTTGTCGGCGGTATGGGCGGTATGTGCCGCAGGGTTTTGTAAGAGGCTCTTGAACTTTAGGTCTTTTGTTTGTGTTGGAGCACTCATATGCTTAATCTTCTTCTCGTTGTGGATAAAAAAGTAATTGTTCGTTTTATTTTATCAATTAGTCTTGGCATGATTTCCTATCTGTTATACAATGACCCTATCATTTCTTGCATTGCAGTGATTGTTGCTGCAATTTCTTCGCGTCAACTTCTACATTCCCTCGCGATATTCCTAGTTATTCTTGTAGTTATAGATAATATTTTATATAATCTATGTCCTAAATACATGTACCTAAATACACCAATATTCTTCGTCCTATTACAGTTCGGGCTTATGCTTGGATTCGGTAGATTTCTGCAACCATTGTCAACATCCTTTTTAAGCCACGATGCTCTCGCCTGTAAAACGAGAACTTTTCTGTTATTTGCAGCCGCTGCTTTGGGGATGATGACTTTTTTCCGCCGGTTCCCTCTTGTGTATGGTGTCTGGTCGGGAATTCTTGTATGGTATGTGCAACGAATCAATCCACTTGAGATACGAGGTCTTCTGTGGAAATCCACAGGACTTGTTTTTCCCTTCTTATTGGGATTCATGTTGTTGGAGGGGGGAACACGGGTTCTTCTGCCTGTCGACGGGAGACACGGCAATTTTTTCGAGATTGATGAAGAACTTATCTATACATTAAACCCTGGAGCTTCACTCCGACAACGTTTTCCGGACAATATGGGCAATGAAGTTGAATGGGATGCTGTCATTTCATCGCAGGGAATCCGCGACCGTGAATATGGCCCAAAAGAAAACGATGAGTTCCGAATTGTAACCATCGGGGATTCTTTCACCTTCGGAACGCCCCTGCCCGACCCGGAGGATACCTTTCAACGGCAACTAGAAAGGTTACTGGAGGAGGAGAACTTGACTAAACGTGTCAAAGTCCTGAACTGTGGAGTTTCCGGGTATGCCCCCTGGCAGGAGCGAATATTCTTGTGGAAACGCGGTTCTCACTTTGAACCGGACCTAGTAGTGCTACAACTTTTTCCAGCGAATGATGTTGCAGGCTCCTACACTAAGATAGGAAAACGTTTGAAAGCCTATGATCTCAAGTGGGAGCGAGAAGTATATCAATTTCAACGGCAACATGAATGGCCATTCTATCTGGAACGTCAATGCCGGCAGTATTCAAATCTATACCGTTTCTTCTGTTCTCACTATGAAAATGTTGACCTTATTGCCACCATAATGCTGGCAAGCCGCTTCATTCCAAGTTCAAACGATGTCCTCTTAGGAGCAGGCGTTAACAGGAACCATCTTTTAGAGGTTTGTCTCGTCAACTGGTATCCCGAACTATATGAGGCATGGTCTATTTTTGAAGAAAGCGTTCAGGGGATCCGGGACGATTGCCTGGAACGCAACGTTCCCTTAGTCGCGTTCGCACATGGTGGCATTTTTTCTTTTTTGCCGGAGATATGGGATCAGTTGGAAGAGGAATATCCTACCATTTCGTATCAGATGAATAAGGATCTTTATTTAACAAACGAAATGTTGACGCGATTGGAGATTCCCCATCCGGACATGATAACTCCCTTCATGTCATATCCCGATCCACACGATCTCTACTATACTTATGACGGCCATTTCACACCTCAGGGCTCGGCGGTTGTGGCATCAATCCTGCGTGATTTTCTAATGCGAAAATATTTCAAGGAAATGCAAGAGGAAGCCACGTAACTTTCACTAATCTTTTGTTCTTCAGCATGTTTTATCCTATCTCTTCCCTTAGATCATTTACGGGAAGGGTATCATGAAACTATAGTGGGCATACAGACATAGTTCATAGTCTTTTTCGAGGGCAGTATAGTAATTGATAAAATATCTGGTATCATGAACTTTTTTTGGCAAAGAGTTAACCTTTGGCGGGTGAAACTGTAATGCCTTCTCGTTTTTGTAGGTAAAAAAAATGTTCATGAGGTTCAAACGGCATACTTCAAATCTCAACATTACTGTTCGGATACTGGCATTAATACTCCTGTCAGCACTCTCATATTTTATTGACCCGAACTGGTTGACGGTAGGCATGACAATACTTCTGGGGGGCTTGTCTTCACGATTTGTTCTGTACTGTCAAGCAGTGCTTGCATTGGCGTTTGTCATGTCAGGCAGTGTGATCTCCATGTTCTTTCCTGCCTTTCTCGATTTTCAGGGAATACTGTATCATGTTCTTCTGGCCAGCGTTTATCTTGTCTTCTATTTCATCAGACAACCTCTGTTCATTTCCGTTTACCGTCGCGATAGTTTTAACACGTTCCTGGCCTTGGCACTCTCTATCCTTGCGGTATGCGTGGCATTTTTCAGTTTATCCTGCAACTATCCCCTCTCCTATTCAGGTTGGGCGGTTGCACTGCTTGTATTTACCCAACACTTTAAACGAAACAATCTTTTGCGTTTAATAAAATCCGCGCCGGGCGTCCTGTTTTCGCTGATAATCATGTTTGCGATTCTGGAAACAGGTTCACATCTCCTTATGCCGACAGGAAGCATGCCCGGGGAGTTATATGTCACCGATAAGGACGCGATCTTTACCCTTTGTCCCGGCGGCAAGGGTGTCTATTATTTCAAAGACAATTTACAAACTGTTACTGAATGGGGGGACACCATATCTTCACAAGGCATTAGAGACCGCGAATACGGTCCAAAAGAACCCGATGAATTCAGAATTGTCACGCTGGGCGATTCCTATACCATGGGACACTGCCTGAAACGGGAGGATACATTCCAACGCGAACTTGAAAGACTGCTTAACCAGGGAAAAGCGGCCAAACGCATTACGGTAATCAACTGCGGCGTTGGCGGTTATGCCCCTTGGCAGGAAAGGGTCTTTCTTCAGAAACGCGGTTTTGGATTTGACCCGGACATGGTAGTGCTACAAATTTTCCCGGCGAACGACGTCTCCGGTTCATACACAAAGGAGGGGAAATATCTTCATACCTTTGACATGGGCTGGGAATTGAAGCTAATTGATTTCCGTCGCCAGCAGGAGTTTCCTTTTTATCTGGAACGCTGGTGCCAAAGGCACTCCAATCTTTACCGTTTTTTGTGTTCTGAGTACGGGCAGGAGGGATTCCTGAGAGATGTCGCGTTGCAGTTTCGTTTGATCCCCCGGATTTACTATGCACCTCCGGTAATCAAATGTTCCAGGGAGGGAAAATATGAGACCTGTCTTCAAGAATGGTATCCCGAATTACAAGAGGCTTGGAATATTTTCAGGGAAAGTATTCGCGGTATTCAAAATGATTGTGAACAACACGGAATTAAGCTTGCGGTTTTCGCGCACAGAGACTATCCATCGCTAAAACAAACTTTTTGGGAGGATCTAAACAGGGATTTCCCGGACTCGCCCTACGAGGCAAATAAAGACATTCGCCTCATTGAGGAAATGTTGCGTGAATTCAACATTCCGTATATTGACGTGCATAAATCTTTCATGGCTTATCCTGTTCCGGAAGATTTATATTATATTTACGACGGTCATTTCACACCTCAAGGCGCCAAGGTTCTGGCGGGATGCCTTTATAATTTCCTGATGACCGCTGTTTTCAATCCTGAATAAAAGCAACTTACCGTGAACTGTTTGATTCACCTACCGGCAAGCCTTTAAAATGACACGCTTATCGGTATACGGGGAAATAGCCGGCAGCATTACAGTAAAAGGTCGTGTTATTCCCCTTTCATAAGAATCTCAACGACAAGGATGCCCATGAACATATTGGGAATATCGGCGTTCTACCATGACAGTGCGGCGGCATTGCTTCGCGACGGCGACATCCTTGCCGCGGCGCAGGAAGAACGCTTTTCACGCAAGAAACACGATCCCCGTTTCCCCGGGCATGCGGTGGAGTATTGTCTTGGGGAAGGAGGCATTACTATAGACCAGGTGGACTATGTCGCCTTTTACGACAAGCCGCTCATCAAGTTTGAACGGCTGCTGATGACCTACCTGGCGTCTTCGCCCCACGGCTACCTGTCGTTTTTGTCCCAGATGCCGTCCTGGCTCAAAGAGAAGTTGTTCGTGCGGAATACCATCCGCAAGCAGCTTGGCTACCAGGGCAATATTCTTTTTTCCACCCATCATCTGTCGCATGCGGCCGCCGCTTTCTTCCCCAGTCCCTTCGAAGAAGCCGCCTTCATCACCGTGGACGGCGTCGGGGAATGGGCGACCACCACCTACGGCATCGGCCGTGATACCAAGGTAAAGATCCTCAAAGAGATCAATTTCCCCCACTCGTTGGGACTGCTCTATTCGGCGTTCACCTATTTCACCGGCTTCAAGGTCAACAGCGGCGAATACAAACTGATGGGCCTTGCGCCCTACGGGGAACCCCGCTTTGTGGACATCATCAAGCGGGAGTTGATTGACATCCGGGATGACGGTTCGTTCCGGTTAAATATGCGTTACTTCGATTACTGCGCCGGTTTGCGCATGACCAACCGCCGCTTCGCCGACTTGTTTGGCGGCCCGGAACGCACGGCGGAGACGAAAATTACCCAGCGCGAGATGGACCTGGCGAGCAGCATCCAGGTAGTGACCGAAGAAGTAATGTTGAAAATGGCCCGGCACGTCCAACGGGAGACGGGCATGAAAAAACTCGTCCTCGCGGGCGGTGTGGCGTTGAACTGCGTCGCCAACGGCAAGGTACTGCGTGATAGCCCCTTTGAGGACATCTGGATTCAGCCCTGCGCGGGTGACGGCGGCAACGCGTTGGGTGCGGCGCTCTTCGCCTGGCACCAGCTGCTGGACAAACCGAGAACGGTTACGCCTCGGATACAGAAAGCCTCGTATCTCGGCCCCTCCTATTCCGATGAAGAAATCCAGGCCTTTCTGGACAACCGTAAGATTCCCTACCGGAAACTGTCCCGGGAAGAACTGCCCGAAGTGGTGGCCGGCTTAATCAGCGACGAAAAAGTGGTCGGCTGGCATCAGGGCCGCATGGAATACGGTCCGCGCGCCCTGGGCGGACGGAGCATCCTGGGTGATCCCCGTTCGCGGGACATGCAGTCCGTATTGAACCTGAAAATCAAGTTCCGTGAATCGTTCCGCCCCTTCGCCCCCACCGTGCTGGCGGACCACGCTGACGAATGTTTCGACCTGCGCGGCGAGGAAAGCCCCTATATGCTCCTGGTCGCCGATGTGCGCAAGGACAGGCTGCGCAACTTGTCGGAAGACGAAAAACGCGCCTTCGGTTTTGATAAACTGCGCGTGCCCCGGTCCGACCTGCCCGCCATCACGCATGTGGACAATTCGGCGCGGATACAGACCGTCCGGCGGGAAGACCACCCGTTGTACTACGATATGATTGAAGCCTTTTATAAGAAGACGGGGTGTCCCGTCATTATCAACACCTCCTTCAACGTGCGCGGCGAACCCATCGTCTGCACGCCCGAGGAAGCGTACACCTGCTTCATGCGCACGCGCATGGATTACCTGTGCATGGGCGCGTTCCTGCTTGACAAGACAGAACAGGAGCCCTGGGCGGAAGAAAAAGACTGGCGTCAGGAATTTGAACTGGATTAACCCCCACCGGAACATATGACATGCTTGATATAGATACTTCCAGCAAGACAGAACAGCGCAAGTTCGGCCTGGTCATGGCGGCGGCGATTTCCATCCTGGGCCTACTGCGCGCTGTTATCCGCTTCGCCCTGCACGGCACCTTCGCCAATCCCCTGTGGTTTTTCCTTGTCGCCCTTCCGTTTTTGGCGCTGGGGCTGATTTGGCCCAAAGGCCTCAAACCTGTTTTTGTAGCGTGGATTAAACTTGCCCTGGTGCTGAATTGGATTGTAACGCACGTCTTGCTGACCGTTGTTTACTTCCTCATCATTGTTCCCATGGGACTGGTCATGCGGCTGTTCAGCGAAGACCCGCTCAAGCGCAAGTGGCTGCCCCAGTCGGAGAGTTACTGGGAAGCCCCCGAAGAACAGCCGGAAGAATTCGAACGGTACCTGAACCAGTTTTGAGACAATGCGCTCTTCTCTCCCTTGGGCCTCTTTCCCCCCTGCCATACACGCCGAGGCCTGCAATTCATAATTCTCCATTTCCCCTATACACCATCAAACACCAGGGATATGGTGGTGGTGTGGACGCTGCTCATCCTCGAATCCTCTCGTTCCCAAATGGAATTCTTGTCATTACCCACAACTATCTTCTGTCTTGTCGGCACAAAAATGGTAGGCCGGGTGGAGCGGGCCTTTGTATGTTGCACTTAAAACAATCCTGTGTCCCAACCAGTAAACAGGCATATACATTGCCAAAACTGAAGCGAAACCCGCCTTTCTGTTTGCTCAAAGGTTCTATGAAGAAGCCGGGTTCCGCTTTGTCGGACATGAATATCAAGGCCGCCCTGTATAGTCAAAATCTGTTTTAGTCCATAAACAATACCATTTGCTGCCGCTTCACCCGGCTTACAAAACCATTGTTAAAAGATGTGGGTAATGACAAGAATGGAATCTGGGAACGAGTTGGCAATTCTTTATTCTGCATTCCGCACTCGTGTGGAAGGCAGATGGGAATAGCGGCCCCATGCTCACGTATTTCATTACAACGATAAAAATAGTATATACTCCCCGGACTTTTCCCGTAGCATCAATCTAAAACGCAACCATAGAAGGCCTTGCATGAACCGCTATCGCTTTTTATCTTACTCGTGGCTCTTCCGCCGGCTACTGTTGACTGTTCTCGTGACCGCTGCCGCCCGTTCCATGGCAACGGACGGCACACAGATGACCGGGATAGGCGCGGTACAGCAAGGGACCTGCGGCGCCGGCGTCGCCGGTCCCGGCGACAGTACCTGGGTATTGCTTAATCCGGCCGGGATACTCGAAATGGGCTGCCGCCTCGACGTCAGCATGGAAGTATTCGCCCCGGAACGCCATAATCGACCGGGCGGCCTGTTTGGAAATTTGGCTGCCGGCGACATGGAAGATACCAGTATGTTCATGATACCGTCGCTGGGCTACAGCCGCTGCCTGGATGGCGGTAACGCCGCATGGGGCGTCGGACTTTACGGGGTGAGCGGCATGGGTGTGGAATACAGAACCTCCCGGGCCATACTACCCCGCCTTTTTCTAAAGAATTATGACCGCCGAACGGAATACAGTGTAGCGCAACTGGTAGCGGCCTAAGCGCACACCCTCGGAGACTCGGGCTGGGCAATCGCTTTTGCGCCCCATTTAAATTATTCCATGTTCAAGTCGGACATGCTGACCCTGAACTTCTCGGAAACGAAGGGCGGCAACCATTGGGACGACGCTTACGGGCTGGGATTTTCCCTGGGCCTGCATAAACGTTGGGAACGCATCGCCTTTGGACTTACCTATACCTCCCGGCAATGGATGACCGAGTTTAAAGCGTACGATGACCTCTTTTTCGCTTCCATGGACCTGCCGCAACTGCTGCAGGCGGGGATTGCCTATTCCCTTTCACCGCGGCTGGAAGTGGTGGCCGACTATAAGTGGATCGACTGGTCCGGCATCAGCCAGATAGGCGCCGAACCCCTTCGGGGCGGTTTCGGGTGGCACGATCAGCATGTATTCAAAGCGGGCGTTACCTGGCATGCGCTTCCGAAATGGACCTTTCGCGCCGGGTTTTCACACGCCCAGTCGCCTATCGATGAACGGCATGTATTTGCCAATGCCCTGTTCCCCGCCATCACAGAAAATTCCACCGCCGTAGGCGCATCCTACAGCATATCCGATACTTCGGAGATTCACGTCGCCTTCACGCACACCTTCGAAAACACCCTGAAAGACAGCGGTCGCGGGGATTTATTTTCCCTGCTGGGGAAAGGCTCCAAAATTTCCCTGGAAGAAAATGAACTCACCGTTCAATACAGTTACACGTTCGCCCATGGAACAGGCGATCAAAAAAGGAAGGCGGGCTATCGGCAATAGCCCGCCTGAAAAGAAAGATTAATCCGGAATGTTATGCGGGTTCTGAGAACCCGACATGTTAAGCCGGAACGCTAGTTCCCCTGCTTGGCTGCAAGTTCCGGTATCAGGGTTTTGGCGCGTTCCAACACTGCCGCGTTCTCAGGGGCATCCCCGAGCTGTTCCGCTATGGCGATTGCCGCCTGAACGGCCTCTCCCGTAACGGCTTCGTCCGATAACCAATAGCAGCGAGAAGAGCAACACCGCCATGACGCCGCCTGATAGGTATAGATAAAATAGAGGAGGCGTTGTGTTTTCATCCGGCAGGGTAATGGGATGGGTGTCCACAAGAAGGCCTATAGGGGTCATTGTACCGTTCGCCGCATACGCCCGCCAGCGGCGGATGCCGCCGTAGTTGTTCGAAAAAAACTGTTTGCGCGGCCAGTCCACCACCGTTATACCCGCATCGTTCTTTTCCACCACCATGAAATGGCCCTGCTTTTTCGCCCCGGAAAACGAATGAATGAGGAGATAGAGATCGCCTTTCCAGCGGGCAACCGCCTTGCCCGTCCATTCACAAGGCAGGGTGTGCAGCCCCGCTTCTTCAAGATAAGTCCGCAGTTGTTCCAGGGACGCCGCTTCTTGTTCCGTACCCAATGCCGCACGCAATTTTCCCAATGCGGGGGAGCGATTCAATAAGCGTTGCTCCAGGTAGCCCGCGCAACGAACCGCGCAGGATTGTCCTATCAACTGATCCGGCTC
>JAKLHG010000629.1 GCA_022710255.1 Candidatus Hydrogenedentota bacterium | reverse complement strand
CTTTTGCGTCAAACTTTTGTGCCATACCGTTTTCCGAAAAACCACGTCAAAACCCTGTCGAGGTCAGGAAGTCTGAAGTTATTGTGGTGCGGGCTTCCAGCCTGCCCGCCGGAGCAGGCAAGATGCCTGCACCACAAAAAACAGTCATAAATTAACTCAGCATAAGTTGTCATTAGCATGACTCACTACACCAGGTAGCAAAATTACAAAAGCATGAGCGTTCCAAAAAGACAAAGAACAAGGATTCGATAAAAATTATCCCCGGAATTGTTTACACCGGTTGTGATGCCGTCAAAGAAGTGAAATAAACATATCTGTAGTAAGACGCGCCTGCTTTAATATATGTGCCAGTGTGGAACGCTTGACCGGGCGATGGGCGGGTATGGTCAATTTGAGCAACGTGTCGGGCAGTCGTTTCACAAGACGAATATGACTTCCCCGTTGACGCAATACCACCCAACCATCACGGCGTAACGCGGCAACAATAGCCTCATGGTTTAACGATGGAACTTTCGTCATACCGCAATTTCAGCGATTTCAGATTTAGAAGACAAGGGGAGGTCGTCTTCCACGGGCTCCAGGTAAAGGGCTATGGCTTCCCGCATATTGGACAAGGCCTCCTCGCGGGTATCGCCTTCACTGATGCAGCCCGGCAAACCGGGCGCATATACGGTATAACCGCCCTCATCGCTGGGCTCAAGCACCACCTGCAGTTTCATGGCATCTCCCTTGATTCATGTTTAGACAATTCACGCGTGATGAATGATTGCGACTGACATCCCCCATTTTATATAAATCCCTTCCCTATTTCACAAATCAATGCCTCTTTGCTACATGGAGCGAAAGGTGATATTAAAACCGCACTGTTTTCTAATGTGGGCCTTGCCCACAACCCAGAAAGAAAGTATGCGGAGTATGTTGCTCACACTTTAGTATGCGTGTTAACCCAAAAGCCGTGAACAACTTAGCACGCTGAAGCGTGCATCATGCGAACACCGGGATATTTACAGTTCGCGATTGGGGTTTACGTTGCCTGAACTCTCCGTCTGTTTCCCCGGCGTTCGGCCTATTTTTGTATCAAAGAAGCGAAAGGACTTTCATCCGAAAGCCTACGGTAGTAAACCAAACGTTCCAGCGGCGCCATGCATTTCGTTTCCGTGGCAATCTCCCTTTGTATGCGCCGCTTAAATGCAATGCAGTCAATATAGTCTTTGTTCATGATACATCCTTCACCAGTTGAACAATATCGCCCGGCGGCAATATTGAGATAAGCCCATAGCCCATGCCAAGATTAATGCCGTTAAAAACGCGCACACGTCTGGGATCGACCAGGTGCTTGAAGTTCCACGATACAAGCACATCGGCGCGCGCCACAGTGGCAATCGCAACATGAAGGGCGTCTTCCGCCCAGCGACGAGTCAGCGCGTTGCTTTTAAGGTAGGCTTCCTGCAGCAACACCGCCTGCTCGGATACGGGCAAAACTTCAGCGCCGCCTTCAATCAATGCTGCAAGCAGCTGCTGCACGGGTTCCGGCGCGCGGATATCTCGCCAAGGACAATGTCGGATAACAACGGCGACACCTTTCGGGTTTGAACGCACTGGATGAAAGCGACTGTATCAGCCTCAAAATCTCGATCAAAATAGCCGCCCAAAACCGATGTATCCAGATAAACGCGAAGGGTACTCATTTGTGCATCCAATTTATTCGGAACCTGCGGGCGAAAACGTATCAACTGTTACGACAGAAACGCATTTCATTGATTAGCATACTCTTGTTAATTTCCTCGCATCAACAAATCGAACGCACTACAGGCAGTACCGTTGTTATCGCCAGGTAGTAATTTCCATGGCGACGAAAGCTCTCATGGATTGATGCAACCGTCAAAATCAGACGCGATGACGGGGACGTTTTCCGGCGTCAGGCTCATTTCATCGGCAGAGAACATTGCATCGAAGAAGATGTTTCTGGAATTTCATGTGCCTTGAGCACCGGTGCTACATGGCCCGCAACAGCGAACGTACGGCGGGTATCTGGTTGGACTGTAGCGGGGCGATAAACGAAAGCGGCACTGTGATTACCGCGATGAATTCCCCGACCGCATTAAAAAGTTCAAGCACGGCCCCTTCTTCGCCACCCGCGGAATGGGGAACATACTCAATTAACGTGGCTACGTCGCCAATACATAGTCCTTCTTCGGGAACGTCCCGGACTAAGGCGACTTCTTTGTACAGTTCAGGCTTCATGATGCTCACCTTGCAGGCTTCAGCGTTACGAGCAGAATTTTAGCATACAACCTCATAATGGCATCATTGTGAAGAGAACACTTTTCGCGGCCTTGCTATCAAAGGTCATGGTTGTTTCCGCCCCCGCGGTTTTCGCCTGTAAGCCGATTATGATGTCCGCAAGGTCTGTGCTGGCAGATGTCGCCTCATGAATAAACGCGCGTACAAGGCCATAAGATTCAAAAGTAACAGAAGACAAAACGACAGCGATAAAGAACGGCAAATTCTTCGCGTAGAGAACCCGCTACTGTCCTGAGTTCCCCGGTGTCCCGAAAAAATAT
>JAKLHG010000628.1 GCA_022710255.1 Candidatus Hydrogenedentota bacterium | reverse complement strand
ATCGGATTTAAGTGAAAAAGCCGTTTGCGAAAGCTAGCGCTTCCCATACAAAAAAACCATCCCGCGCTTTGAGGCGCGGGATGGCTAAAGTATCGCAGGACTAAGTTCTCAGTTCTTGTCCTCCTGCATAGCCTCGTGGATATCCGCCTCTATATCAGCGGCGGCTTCGTCCATGACGCAGCTGACCGTCTTCTCCTTCACCTTGCCGGAAACCTCGTAGATCGTAGAGGTCAGCTCGATTTTCGTCTTGCCGGATATCACCAGCTTCACGCCGTAGCCTTCAGAGCCCTTTTTGCAGACGCCGTTGCAGTATTTATAGCCGTGCCCGCCGTCCACCTTAAAGGCTTCCGCCGCGCCGGAAGGATTGAAAAAGACCGGCCCGTCCCAGAATGTCTTGTTGCCGAAAACCTTGCCCAGCGCGTTTATGCCGTAGTCGTTGGCCAGGGGTTTGCCGGACAGCATGATGGTCAGGACATCGAAGTCCGTGGATTCCGTGGCAATGCTGGTGCGCGCCAGGGCGCATTCGCGCAGCGAGGTAAGCGTAAGTTTGCCGTTGACGAATACCTTGGCGTAGCCGGTTTTTTGGGAATCCACAAGTTTGTTAATGGCAGCGTCGTCATAGATAGGATCCACCACCGGAGCTGCGGCCTTCACGATTGCAGGCGCGGCAACCGTGCGGCTGCCCGGCATCTGCTCCCCGGCGTTCCCCACCACTGAAGCGGCTGCTCCGGCGAAAACCGGCGAGGCCGCGCACAACAATCCGAACATCGCAACCATAACTTTTTTCATAACACTCCTTATTTGCTTCCTATTTTAATTTTCAAGCATTGTTTACTGGCGAACCCAATGCCGTCCAATGAAGAAAGTCTATCTTGTCCGCGGCAGGCGCGACAGAGGCCAAAGACCCAGCCAGCAATCCTATTTCGGCCCATTCTTTTATAGGACCTTTGGACAACATCGAGGAAAGCCGCAGCGTTGTGAGATACGGCTATTTCTTCAAGCACAAAGCCAAGGTTTCATCAGTTTTTCATTCCGGTGTTTTGACTTTCAGCGTGGCTTTGAATGAGTCTCCCTGCTCAATGAGCATGGGACCCACAATAGGGACAGCTGACCATTTATTTAAGCACGAAAAAAGACGCCACCGTCTGCAGTGGCGTCTTTTCAAAAATCGCGACAATGTCTCTATTTCGGTTTAATCTCCTCAGTGGCTACCACATATGCGAGCCCAGTAGTATACCTGGCTCTCGCTATCACCTTCCCTGTGGGTGTTATTCGCACATTCCCGAAAGTCCCGTCGAGCATACTGTCGCCCGTTCTCATCTCACCACCGGGGGTTAAGTATGCCGCCATCGCCCGCACCAAGTCATGTTGGAGTTTCAGCGGATCCCGGGTGCTATATAGCGGAGCGATGGTTATGTAGAAATCGCCCCGACGGTCTTGTCGAAGACAAATGCCACCCTCTCCGATGAATATTTCCTGGCCGTTTTTGCTGCGCATATAGTAACTAGCTCTGAAGACACGGGCATACCCTGCTTGCAAGAACTTTGCAATGTCGAGCGGACCGGCCGTCTCCCACAACTTTTCCACTCCCTGCCACTGTGCAGCAGTCTCTTCTGTTGACGTTACAAGTTCAATCGGGCTCTCATTGTTGGAAATAGATTTACGGCCAACATCGTGATTTTCTCGATCTTTCACAATGGCGTCGGCCAACCTATCCTGATCCTCGCGATAGGCCGGCATCGCGCCAGAGTCCAGACTCGACATTCTCTCTGAATAATCGCCATTTGCTGTGGCCATAGCGGGCAACGGTGAGAACATTGATATGCCCAATACCACATATAGTCCCAATCTCATAGATTCCCCTCCGATTACTTAACGATACCGTACTATCCTGTTATAGCATTGCCTAGCCGCACATGCATGGGCCAAAGAACCTATTTGATATTAGTCTTTTGGCCCATGTCATCTAGCAAACAGCAGAGAAATGTCCGCACACCTCCACACTTTTGGGCGCGGGCCGCAGGAAAAGCTACAATATAATAAGGAAGGCAATTTCAAAATCAAACCGGGAGAACACATCATGCTGTATTCTCACGAAGTAGAGCACATGTGCAAACTCACCAAGGGAGCCTATCACGGCCCCGCGCCCATACCCCAGGAAGGGCAATGGACACAGGTGAAGGAAATCAAGGACGTCAACGGCTTCACGCACGGCATAGGCTGGTGCGCGCCGCAGCAGGGGGCCTGCAAGCTGAGCCTTAATATAAAGGAAGGAGTCATACAGGAAGCGCTGGTGGAGACCATCGGCTGCTCCGGCATGACGCACTCGGCCGCGATGGCGGCGGAGATACTTTCCGGCAAGACTATTTTAGAGGCGCTCAACACCGACCTGGTGTGCGACGCCATAAACACCGCCATGCGCGAGCTGTTTTTGCAGATCGTCTACGGGCGCAGCCAGACGGCCTTCTCCGAAGGCGGCCTGCCTGTGGGCGCGAGCCTTGAGGACCTGGGCAAAGGGATGAGGAGCCAGGTCGGCACGATGTTTGGCACCAGGGCAAAGGGAGC
>JAKLHG010000627.1 GCA_022710255.1 Candidatus Hydrogenedentota bacterium | reverse complement strand
GGCCTTGAACGCAGTCAGGTCGTCTCCCATGCAAGTTCTCGGTTTCCCATGTCCGCCCGTTATTTTGCCTGCAATCTTCGTGATAGCCCTAAGTGCGTTCAGTGCCCCCGTTTCCGCCGAAGGGAATCCTGGGGAAAGTTTTATCGTTATGACCTTCAACACCGGGACGGGGGCATCGCCATGCGGGGATGCGGAGGATAACCTCGGTTATGGCCGCGAACAAGCGCATCTTTCAGACAAGTACTACGGCAATGGGCTGGCTTGGAAGCCCGCAGTAGTGGCGGTGGGTGATTTCGTGCGCGAAATTTCCCCGGATATTGTTGCCTTCCAGGAAATGTTCAGCTGCGAGGATTGCGCGGCCATACCCGAAGAGGCACGTGCCGGTTTCGTTTGTGAAGACTGGCGGCCGGGTTCCCCTTCCGTCGCGCAACTTGTTCTGGGAGAGGATTACCAAATTGCCGCCCATCCGGGCAATGCCGATAAATGCCTGGCGGTGCATAAGCGTTTTGGCCGGATACGCGGATGTGAATCGCGTTTTGCTCTGGGGGGACTTGAGGGGCACCGCATAGAGGATTGCGGCGGCGGCGCGCGGGTCGCCCGTGCGGTTGTTGAACGGAATGACGGCGGTCTCATCACCGTGATTTCCTGTCACGGCACCTCCGGGTTTTCGGGGCACGACCGGGAATGCAGAAAACAACAAGTGGACCAAATCTTTGTGGATTTCGGCGACGGCGCTCCGGGGGTGAATGGCGGCGCCAACCTCATTCTTGGAGACCTGAATACCGACCCTAAACGTCTCCCTTCCATCGACCGCAGCGCGCGGCGCTGGCGTGAGTTCGTGGGCGGAGACAATTTGTTTCAGTTCATCACCGACAGGGGGATGTGCGCGCCGGGCGCCTACCTCGGCCTGTTTCACATCGACCATATCGTCAGTGACGCGTTCCAAGGCGAAGTCCTCTATCCCGGAAAGAACCCGGAGATAGCCCCTGCATTCTCGTTCCAAATGTTTGACCACAAGCCGATCATCGCCAGGATGACACCCCACCCTCCCAAAAAATAAACCGCTGCACATCAAAAGAACGGATAAACTTTTTCAGTTGCGCTGCCAACTGAAAAACTTCGTTTGACTAAGCACAAGCAAGAAAACGGAGCAAAACGGGGACTGACTGCCAAATAGTCCGCGACCTCTGTATAGAGGCTGTTTGTCAGCCCCTGCTATTTGGTAGTCTGTTCCCCGTTTTGCGGACCCGGGAATGACTATCCACAGCGTAGCCGTTTAGTCCAACGCGGGAAGAAAGGGTGGTGGCGTTTCAGTCACTATCCAGCGGTTGAAAGGGTTCTTCAAAATACCGGTGCAACGGTTCGGGGAGCCTGTGCCAGTCGCCGCCTGCGGCGCTCGCGCTCAGAGCCGTGTCATCACCAGCGTAGGTATTCCAGAAGAGTACCTGTTTTCCGGCGAGATTACCCGCGTCGGCATCCGCAAGCAGGGCGGCGAACGTCTTTCCCGTGTAGGTACCCTCCAATTGAAGCCCGAGATCGTGACGGGCGTAGCGTACCGCTGCCATGCCTTCCGGCGTGAACAGAGCATATTCGTCCCCGAAAAAATCATCCCGAAGGGTAAAATTGCTTTCATCCCATGGAAGGAGCGGAATATCGGGGTCGTTTCGATGCAGAAGAAGATTCGTGGATTGGAATAGTGCCTGTGCGCGTTCAAGGCTGGTATAGGGGGCGGTGGTGACCCGGACGCCAACGATACGGGTTTTCATGCTGACAAGCCGCAATCCCACTACCAGCCCGATACAGGTGCCCATGGTGCCCGACGCAACATAAAGGACGTCCGGTTCTGGCAGGATCCCTTCCCGGACCTGCCGTTGAAGTTCAAAGGCGGCGTTTACATAGCCCAGGGCGCCCAGAAGGGAGGAACCGCCGGAGGGGATGACATAGGGAGGCACACCGTCGGCTTGCCAGGCTTCGTGAAAAGCGTGTGCCGCCGTGCGGACGGTATCTTTCCAGGCGCAGGGATAAAGCGAGGCGGTCGTCTGGAGTGCGGACAACAGATTGGCGCGAACATGACGGCTGTTGTGCTGGGGCCCAAGCACAAGCAGGCCGCGCATCCCCAGTTTTTGGGCGAAAAAAGCGGTGGCCAGGGCATGATTGGAGCCCGCACCGCCAAACGTCATAACAGCGCGATACCCGTTGTCTCTCGCGTGGGCGAGAAGAAACCCCAACTTGCGGACTTTGTTGCCGCCGTATTGGGGATGGGTGCGGTCATCGCGTTTGATGTAAAGCCCGCTGATGCGGGAAGAATGCGGAAAAACTTCGTGGCAATCGACAGGCGTCGGCAGTTGCGCCAGGGGCAGATAGGGAAAATTTTGCAGTTGTTCGATGATTGACATCATGTTCTCCAGGATTTGACGTTTATCGGCATTATTCGATGCGGTCCATTGTGATGGCGTCAAGAACCGCGAGTCCTTCACGGTTGACCACCAGAAAAAGCCCCTCTTCGCTTTGAAGGCGGAACCAGAGGGACCAGGATGTGTCTTCGCGCATGGACTTTTCCACGATTATGTCG
>JAKLHG010000626.1 GCA_022710255.1 Candidatus Hydrogenedentota bacterium | reverse complement strand
CATATTGAGACTATGGGTCCACCCCTCGCCGATGTTGTTTTTGTACGGTTTGTCTTCCAGCCAGGTACTGAAATACCCGCGCTTGTACCCGAACTGGTTGGCGAAAACACGGGTAAAATCAATCTTCAGGCCGCCTGCAACCGGCATGGCCAGATCGGTGGGGTTGGTCTGCAGGGACATCTGAAACAGCATTATCTTCGGGTTATAGCCGTCGCCACATTTTGATGGATTACTGGTCCCGGTGCCGGGGCCGCCCGGCCCGGGATTCCCGAAATCCGTTGAAGGGGCGCCCGGTCTGGCGCCTCCACCCATAATTCCGTAAATAATACCATCATCAGGGCCGTTGGGGCCGTTGCGCTGCGGGGACCGCGGCGGCGTGGACGCAGGCAGCGGAAAACATGGGGGGCAGGGGCAGCATAGTTCACCGTTTCGGCATTCCATATTGTTCGGGTCCGGAAGCGGGTCTGTACCGCCCCGGGCACCCACCATGCTTTCCATATTCAGGCGTTGTGACAATATTGGTTGTGCCTCGGAAACCAGGGCCTTGCCATCCCAGAAACCGTAGAAGGTCTCCCGGGGAATCCAGTGCGCTTCTTCATCATGGATATCATCCACCAACAGGGCGGCATCGCTGCTCTCCCGCACCAATACGAAGTGGTTCCCGTTGACAAAGGCGATAAACGGCGGTTCCAGCCCGGCCCCGCGCACGGACTGGACGCCGACCAGATCCAGCCCGAAAGCGGCCGCCGCGTCACACAGGCCCTGCATGCTTGTGCCTTCCTCATTCGTGCAGGCCTTTGCCGCCAGTTCATGGGGCGTAGCCTCCACACCTCGCAGAGCGAGCCATTTCTGCAAGGCCACAGGGCCGCAGAGTTGAAAGGCCGGTGAAGTTCCAGTGGTTCCGCTGCGCCGCGCCTGCATCTGAGCGGCATCCTTAAGCCCCCTGGACAACGTTTTGGCGCAAAGCGACACAAGATCACTGTCCGGATAGTGCTCTACAATGTATTCATAAAAATAAAGGGCGCCGTCGTAGTCTTCCGCACGGAGATAGATGCGCCCCAGCCCGTACAGGGCGTAATCGGGAACCCGGCCATAGGCGTGGGCGTCCAGATAGGCCCAATAGGCCTCAGCCGCCTTGTCAAAGGCGCGCTCAGAATCATACAAGGCCTCAAGGGCATAGGCCTTCGCATAGAGGGCGGTGTCCCGGATATCATCGCTGACCTCATAACCCAATGCTTGATCATAATGTTCAATGGCAGCCTGTTCACGGCCGCGGTTATAATGACAATAACCCAGGTAATATTCCAGACGCGCCTTATCCCTGTCGGAAACCGTGGGGTCTTTAAGAGCATCCGCCACTACACCATCCTGCAGCATGTCAAAGAGGTTCAGAAGAACGAACGCGCCAGTGTTCCGGTCATGAATATGCCACATGTACTCCTTGTACAGGAATATCCGGGTCATCCACACACCAAGTGAAGACGGGGCGGCATCCGTCTGGTCTTCAAGAAGCATGACCTTCTTGGTGCGCTCCTCGGCGGCAAGACGCTCCACAAAAGCAAAATACAGGGGCACTATGCGGGCTTGCACCGCGCTATTCGGATACGCCCACAACGCAACATCCCCGAGAGCGCACCCGCGCTCCACAACTGCCGGATCGACGGTCACCTTGGCGCGTTCGACCCGTTGGACCTGGCCGTGCCACGCGGCGAGCAGGCCATAGCAGGCCTCGGAACTAGCCAGGGTCTCCCAGGAAGGCGCTTCCCCGGATTGGAGCTCGGTTAATCGCCACGCAGCCAGTGTGCCGGAAAGGTTTTCCCGAAGTATATCCGCGTCCGTTGTACGCCCCAGGACATCCATCGCTTCCAGGTATACCGGAACCGCATCATAAGCCTCCGGCGCATTGGGCCACGAAGTTAACAAGACGCCTGAAGTCAATGCCACATAGTCGTAGGCCTCCAGGGCCCCCGCAGTCCGGGCATGGGCGGCCACCACCCGGCAGACCGCGAGGCTCTCCGCCGGTGTTACCGGGGCGGAACCGTTCATCAGCGACGCTGCCAGCGGGGACAGTTGACCCGATGTTGCCGTACTCAAGCGCTCTTCCAGAAGAAACCGCGCACGTTGCGCTTCATAACTGTCCGGGTACTGTGCCAGCACCGGCATCACGGACAGGATGGTCTCCGCCACATCGCCCGCGCTATCCGCAGCTATAACGGCCTCCATAAGATTTGTG
Organism: Candidatus Hydrogenedentota bacterium; assembly: GCA_022710255.1. Lineage (GTDB taxonomy): Bacteria > Hydrogenedentota > Hydrogenedentia > Hydrogenedentales > CAITNO01 > JAAYBJ01. Next base: position 340 of record JAKLHG010000626.1, on the reverse strand, counting down.
CAGGAACTCTGCACCGCCCCGGTGACAGCCTGCATAGCGACCACGCCGGACTGAACGGGAGAAAAATCGGCCAGCACCACCTCGGGGGATTCAAGGTTGACCGCTGTGCGGGTTGACGCAGGCCCCCCGTGCATCAGTTCCATCATCGCCTCAGGTAATACCTGAATGGGGATACCGTTATCTTGTTCTGCGGAAACAGGCGAAAACGACTGTGGCAATGGCTCAAGGGAAGGAGGAACATCTGTTGACGCGTATGCACCCGGCACCTTATACCCCCAAACCACAGGTAGAGAAAACAATGCGGACAGTACCAGCGCATTCACCAAGACCCCGAAAGTAG
>JAKLHG010000625.1 GCA_022710255.1 Candidatus Hydrogenedentota bacterium | reverse complement strand
ATGAGGACAGTATGTATCCCCCCATGCCGGTGGATGAAAACGACCACTATTATCTGCGGCCCATGTGCTGTCCCCATCATCACAAAATATACGCTTCGCGCTTGCGCAGCTACCGTGATCTGCCCCTGCGCCTGTGCGAGTATGGTGACGTGTTTCGCTATGAAAAACACGGTTCCCTGTCCGGATTGCTGCGCGTGCGCGCCATGTGCATGAACGACGCCCACATTTACTGTACTCCCGAGCAGGTGGAGGACGAGTTTCGCGCCGTCATCGCCATGTATCAGATGTATTATGGGCACTTGCGTATGGGCAATTTCCGGGTGCGTCTGTCCCTGCATGACCGGTCCAGCGACAAGTTTGTGGACCGCTACGATGACTGGGAACACACGGAAGACATCGTGCGGAGAGTCCTTCATAACCTGAACGTGGATTATGAAGAAGAAAAGGGTGAAGCCGCGTTTTATGGTCCCAAGGTGGATATTCAGGTCAAGAACCTCATGGGCCGTGAAGAGACGGTATCCACCTGTCAGCTGGATTTCGTCATGCCGGAGCGTTTCGACTTGACCTACGTGGATGCTGACGGTGAACGTAAACGTCCCTACATTCTGCACCGGGCGCCCCTGAGCACCCATGAACGGATGATCTCCTTCCTCATCGAGTTTTACGGCGGCGCGTTCCCCACGTGGATGGCACCGGTCCAGGTCCGGCTCATCCCGGTAAACGATGAGGTGTTGGACTATGTCCGAAATCTGGAATCGAAACTGCGGTCCGTTTTCTTCCGGGCGGACATTGACACCAGCGATGAAAGTTTCAATAAGAAGATCCGCAACGCCGTAACGCGTAAAATCCCGAACATCTGGATCCTGGGCAAGCAGGAAGCGGAACAAGGCTCCATTACCTGGCGGCGCCATGCAGTAAAAGACCAGAAGTCTTTTCTCGTTGCGGATGCGATGGCCTTGCTGGAGACCCTGCGCACGAACCGCACCATGGATAACTTCGCCGACGTGGCCATCTGGCAGCAATAACGCTGCCCTTTTACCCGCCACAGCGTCATGACCGCGAGAAAACGTGCGGCGCCGGCAGCGCTCAACATGTGTAACCTGCGTCGCGATATACCTTTTCCCGCATGTGTTTCACGGCCTTGGCCACTTCCTCAAGCATCTGGTCATGGCTGCGGACCTCGTATTCGAAATGCAGGGAAACGGGTCCGGCAAACCCGGCCTGTTCCCGGAAAATCCGAAGGCATCCAGCCGTGTCCACGATGCCTTCACCCAACGGCACCCACCGGGGTTTGTTCCCATCGAAAACAAAATCCTTTACGGCGGCCATGCGCACCCACGGCGCCATCAACCGCGCCGTAATTTCCCAATCCCCGTATGCCCCTTCCACAGTGGCATGACCCACGTCAAAATTGGAACCCAGATGGATTGAACCAATGGTTTCATACATGCGGTGTAAATCCCATAAGGGCGCACCGAAATTATCTTTCCCGGAATGGTTGTGATATCCGGCAACCAGTCCTGTCTCTTCTGCCATGCTCACCACGCCGCGCATCTCTTGGGTAAAAGCGGCAACTTGTTCCATCACAGGAAGACCTGACCCATATTGGTGTCCCCCGACACGAAAATAAGTGATTCCGCACTGTTTGGCTGTCTCCAGTACCGGACGTAAATATTCATCTCCCCCACTCTTAAACGTCGTGGTAATCATGGGCACTTCCAATCCTTCCGCACGCATGGCGTTCACCGCCTCTCGCAGTTCCCGGTCGACGCGCTCCGGGTGAACATGTCCGCCCTGTCGCACGGTCAGGTCCACTCCGTCAAGGCCCAGTTCCCGGCAGGTTCTCGCCAACGAGGAATAGTCCAGAAACTGCAGATGCTTTGAAAAAACACATAGGGGCGGCGCACCTGAAGTCTCCCCGGTGGTGGCGCGCTGTGCGCCAGCGATGGTGACGGCTGCCGCCGTGGTCAAACATCGGCTCATAAAATGTCTTCGGCTCACCTTTTGCATGACTATTTCCTTTCCGTCTGTTTAGTCGTCGCCGATCACGGGGATACAAGAGAACGGCGGAGATCACTGGATAAAGCCAGGAATACCGCCCACCCCGGATTGCGTGTTACAATAGCGCGCAAAGCGTTATGATCCCATGGTCGAAAACCTGCTATCGGGTGCCTCTTCATGCTTCATGTTACCAAATCGAACATGCCCGTGTCCTCTTCCCGGAGCCGCTTTTTTGCCGTCGCCGCCATGTTTGTTTGCTTTCTTCTGATTTTGGCCGTCGCGGCAGCTTTCCGGCTGCCGCACCTCACGCTGCGCCCTGTGCATGGCGATGAGGCCAACCAGGCGGTTAAAACAGGCATCCTCTTTGAAACGGGGCAATACCGGTATGACCCTCATGAGCACCATGGCCCCACCTTGTATTATCTGACCCTGCCGGTGTTGTATCTTTGCGGCGTTGATTCCTTCGAAAATAGTGACATTGTCCACTACCGTATCGTCCCCGTGTTTTTTGGCCTGATGCTGATAGCGCTGCTGTGGCCGCTGCGAGACGCCCTGGGTATTGGGGCCATGCTGGGGGCGGC
>JAKLHG010000624.1 GCA_022710255.1 Candidatus Hydrogenedentota bacterium | reverse complement strand
TTTATTCTATGGCCCAAGCCCTATGACCCAAAGGACCCCGAAGACAATCAACTGCCTTACATGCGGCTTCTCTTTACAGCATGCGATTTGTCTGCCGCCGACTGTTTTGACCCGAGACCTTATTTCAAGATAGAAACCAAACCCGTATTTATAGACTGGGTCCACGCCACTCCCGCAGGATGCAGGATTGCCGCACAATCCCTCGCCGATTTTCTTAGAAAATATCCATGGATGCCCGTCACACAATAAGACTGGAACAAAACCCATACTCAATGACAAAACAAAACCCCATCCTTATAAAAATACTTGCTTTTTGTGTCTGTCTCCTTATGCTTACCCAGGCCGCAATTTCCGCTTCAGACCATGAACCGGAGATTTCTTTTGACATTTGGGACTGGACCGCACCTGCGCAGGACCCTGATGTGTTTCGGATTTGGATAGAAGACTTGGCAGGGTTGGGCTTCACCCGCATCGAATTAAGCGTTCCGTGGCGCGTTCTGGAACCGGAGCCCGGATGTTATGATCTGCGCTGGCTGGAAGAACGTATTCGCATCTGCGAACACGCCGGACTCGGGATGCGGCTGCGTATCAACAGTTATTACGGGGGCGCCACTCCCGATTGGTATACGGGAGACCGTTGGCTCGATGCCCAGGGAAATTCGGTTCCCCAGGGACCGCCCTCCATCATGGATGAACGTTTCTGGAACCACTACGGCCCTTTATGTGAAACAATCGCCGCGCTGGGCAAAGGCAGGGATATCCTCTATAACGCCTTCATCGGCATTCATGCGGAGTTGAAATACGCGGACTGGTGGAGTTATGACGAGGCGACCTTGACCGCCTGGCGCGCCGCTATCCAAGCCCCCCGGCCGGCATGGCTGCGGGAGGTAGTGGGGGAACTTCCCCTTCCAGAACGACCTGAAATTCCACCGGCAACGCAGGGTGTTCCAGACACCATCCCGACAAGCCTGGCCTTTATTGCTTTCCGGGAACAGTGCTGGCGCGAAGCCGTACTGTGTTTTGAAAAGGCAATCCGTAAGGGCGACCCGGACGCCCGGATTTCCGCCCCGCTGGGCGAGAGTTTCCGACGCCAGAGCGCCTCCATGGCCAATCTGGATTATTGGGGCCTGACCCGTGGCGCCTCGCAGGTGGTGCATTCTTACGATTTTTTCCGGCATGCGAAGGACCCCGCCTGGATGGCGGCCGCAAGCGTTCACGCCTTTCAGGGCATTACCGGACTGCCGGTTGTTTTCGAGTTTGACGGAACGCCCACCTTGGAGGGACTCGGTTATTCCATACCTCACCTTCTCGCCCTGGGACAAGCCGCCGCCAGCGCCGGTGCGGGCCTGAAATTCGCCAACAATTCCTATTCCAAAACGCTCCCTTCCCAGCAACCCCTGCTGCGGGAATTGATTGATATCTGGCGGCATGACTGGAAACCGCAACAACCGTCGCCTGGTCAGGATACCATCCTGCTGTTCTGCTCAAAATGGGCCAATTATACCTACCGCGAGTCTACAGAATGGCTGCATGAGGCTCAGTTCGGCATGTATAAATTGTTTCGGGACGCGCAGGTACCAGTACGCATTATTAATGAAGACAACCTGGGCGAAGATTTGTCTGGCTATCGCGCGCTGTATGCGGCTTTTTCCCCGCGGACCCTGATGCCCGCATCAACACAACAACAACTCTCAACGCTCCCTCTGCTTCTTATAGAAGATTTCATGGATATCCCCGAACCCGAAGCAACAGGTGAAGGGATCACCGCGGGGCTCGCTCAAATTCGGGCCTCCACGTCCACCTGCCCAGTAGGCCCACAGGATGTTTCCAACCTCAGCCCCGAATACCAATATGCGCTTACCCTGGAGAACAAAAAGTTGCTGGCATATCGCCCGAAACACGTGGTCATGGGATATCCTGTAGGCAGTCTGTACCTTCACGACGAACTGCCCACCGTACACCAGGGACTGGTACTCTGGGCACTGGAGCATGATAGTAATAACGCCCACTGACTCAATAAAACCCAGCGCCCGTTGCGAGATCCGACCCTGGTAAGGGCGAAAGAAAGAACGTCCCTAAAAGCCTATTGGGATCGGACGCATCCGTATACCTTTTATTCAGAACCGAATGTCGGTCTCAAAATAGAAATAGTCGGCGTCTTTTTGATCGGTACCGCCGTTATAAGCAAGCCCGTTCAGGTCGACGAAATTACCGTCCCGCAGCGCTTTGCCCGTAAACAGGTGGGACCAGCCGGCTTCGAAACATATGTCCCCGGAATAATGGTAGCGACCCCATAGTCCCAGTTCCCAGCCTATGTCCTTGTCCGCGGTACGGGTCAGGAAACTGAAGTCGCGTGCCAGGGTAATCCTGCGGCCGTTCAGCCAGAAATGCAGGGGTAATTCAAAGAGTTCGACAACCCGGAACAGCGCCAGATTCATTCCCGCTTCCAGCGTTTCCGCCGGTTGAACGCTAAACCCGCCGCGGAGCATCCAGAAATTAGACAGTTCGCCCATTTCATCCAGGAAATAACTGTGTACCGTATTGGAGAACAGCCGGTTGAAACTGACGCTGGATTCAGGCCGTTTT
>JAKLHG010000623.1 GCA_022710255.1 Candidatus Hydrogenedentota bacterium | reverse complement strand
CAGCGACGAAACTCCAGAAACGCCAGCGGCTGCGCGGGACACCGGCGCGCCCCGCAAAGACACCGCTGCAATTTCGGGGAGACGTTGCATACTCCACTCCCAAGACGCCCCAATAAGGCACACTACAAGCATCACGCCTTTGGGGTGTGCCAGACCTGAAACCTTATGGTTAACACCCAGCCCTTGGATATAACCATTTTCATTATACACCAAATAAAGAAGAAATAAAAGGCTTTAAAACACCTAAAAAAAGGCTTGAAAGCGGGCTGTTTACTATGTCATGGTATTGTCAGGTCGTTATTCAAGAAAGGGTTTTCCGCGCCGATGCGCATTGCCTTGATAGATTTACTTTTTTCCTGGCCGCCCCACGGGGGCGCGGATGTCGACGTATATTACGTGGCACGGGAACTGTACAGGCTGGGTTATGACATACATGTCTTTTTCGCGAGGGAACACTCCGGCTGGGAACGGGGCCGGGCGACGCCGTCAAATCTTCCATTTCCCTCCTCGCGGCTTGATTTCTCCCAAGATGAATTTACGGCGGCTTCGGTCGTATCGCGCTTCCAGGACGCCATGCGGCAGTTTTGTCCGGATGCGGTTTTCTTGACGCAGGGATACTTCCTGAAGCCCCCCCTCATTCACGCACTTTCGTCTTATCCCGTCATTTCCAGATGTTACGCCCATGAGACCGCATGCCACAAGGATATTTTGCGCTTCCGCGATGGTGCTCCCTGCACGCGGGCTTATGCGAACACACCGGAGGAATGCCGTCGGTGCGCCGCGGCGCATCTTTCCGGCTTTATTCGGAGCGACTCGAGCACGGCATGGACGCAGGAATATCTGGCGGCAAAAGCATGGTCCGCCGACTACTACACGCGTTTCATCACCGCCATGAAACAATTGCGCGGCATCATTATCACAACTGAGCGTATGCGCGAACAGGTCCAGTGGCTATGCGGAAACATCCATGTCATTCCCCACGGCGTGGATGGAGAACGCTTCATGCCCGTATCCGCCAAGACCGAATCGGTCAAACCGGTCCTATTCATGCCCGGCCGTGTGGAAGACCCGGCCAAGGGCTTTCCCGTGCTGATGGAAGCGGCGGGCATGCTTGCGGAAAAAGGACTCGATTTCGAGCTACGGGCCACGCTTCCGGCAGGCCATTCGGGGCCGGCATGGCTGCGTGCTGTGGGAAAATTGGACTATGAAACCATGCCCCGGGCCTACCAGGAGGCGGACATCTGCGTTGTGCCCAGTATCTGGGAGGAGCCGTTCGGGATTGTGGCCCTGGAGGCCATGGCCACAGGACTGCCTGTCTGCGCCACACGGATAGGGGGCCTGCAGGATATCGTAGTCCATGATACGACTGGCCTGCTTTTCGACAGCGGCGATGCCGCCCAGTTGGCCGCCCGTCTGGAGGTGTTGCTTCGGGAACCGGAAAAACGGCGCAGCCTGGGAGAGGCGGGGCGCATGCGCGCCCTGGAAGAGTACCAATGGAAAGGCCTCGTGGAAAGATATTATCCAGCGCTGTTTGCAGGCCTGTAGAACCACCCCGAGCATTGCAGGCGTACCTTCCGAGGTGCGCCATGGGACACACAGGTCACAATAGTTGCACGATATCGCACATGGGAAGGTACACCTGCTAAAGGTAAGGACTCAAGACGGCGGGAATTAAACCATAGGTGACAGGCAGGCTGAATAAAGTCTTCTATTTAAATTCTGCTTGTCTTAAAGTGATTGAAACATTTCCACGGGAGATTGGGGTAACTCCAGCATCAATATTTGGATGAAGTCCAACCCCGCATAATTTTTGCAGACCTGCCCGTCCTTGTCCTTGGTTTCAACGGGGCAGTTATAGGCAATCCGTTTCCCGTCTGGTGAGATAACCGGAGCGTGACGATCCCTGCCGTCCCCTTTGGGTGTGAGAAAGACAGACTTCCCAAAAGTGTCCCCTTCCTGGACGCTGGTCACGACAAGGCCGTTGTCGCTGACACAAAGAATGGCATCTCCCGAAGGGAACCACCGCAATCCCGCTTCCGTACCTTCCTCCAAAAATGTCGCCTGTTTCGGGTGTAAGGCGGGCTCGTCCGCCCTGTCGGAACCCATCGCATCGATGATGAAAATCTGCATGCGCCCCTGTTTGTCCTTGCCATAATAGGCGATTCGTTTCCCGTCCGGCGCGCCGCGGACAATGCCGCCCGCCCAGTCATGGGTCAGCCGACGCACGTTGAGGCCCGCGGGCGGTGCCGGATAGCGGGATGCGTTTCCGGAATTGGCGGTGGTGATGTCGATATTCAAGGGGATGTCCACAACGAAAAGCGACTCTTCATAGGTGATTCCGTCGGGATTGCGCACCTTGCCGATAAAGGCCCGCATGGTTCCGGCCGGGTCGACCCAGGAATCGCCATAGGCTTTTTCCAGTTCGCCCGGTTTGGACGTGTCTTTCGGCTTGACCGGAATCAGCACCGCGAAATAGTGGCCCGCCGGCTTCGGGGCCTTTGCGTGAGGTTCCATGTATCCAATCGTCCGGTCATATTGGGGAAGCAGAAAATCATCATAAGTAAACCCGATACGCGTTCCCGTCACGC
>JAKLHG010000622.1 GCA_022710255.1 Candidatus Hydrogenedentota bacterium | reverse complement strand
CGGCTATGCCGGTTCCGCCACCGGGCCCTTTTACTGCCCAGGCGACCGCAAGGTGTACATCGATCTGAGCTTCTTCAATGAACTGCGTGAACGGTTTCAGGCACCGGGCGATTTCGCCATGGCCTATGTCATAGCCCATGAAATCGGCCACCATGTGCAGACACTCCTGGGCATCAGTGAACAGGTCATGTCCCAACGCTCCAGACTCAGCGAAACGGCGTTCAATAAGCAAATGGTATGTATGGAACTGCAGGCCGATTTTCTGGCCGGCGTCTGGGCTCATTACGCTTCCAGAATGAACCTGCTGGAAGAGGGTGACCTTGAAGAAGCCATGAACGCTGCCAGCGCGGTGGGCGACGACCGGATACAGAACGCAGCCCAGGGATATGTCGTTCCGGACAGTTTTACCCACGGCACGTCCGAACAGCGGAAACGCTGGTTTAAAAAAGGGTTCAGCACAGGCGACCCCGCCCAGGGCGACACTTTTAGCGCTGCGGTCCTGTAAAAAGGTTTGAAGAACGCCTACATAAACGCGAGCGTTTTTTCTGTCTTGTGTGCGGGGACCGCTCTTCTTCCGGGTAGCTGCCGGATATAAAGCATGCTGTTCACATTTCAACGCACCGGGTGCAATGTGTCCCGCTTTGGGCTTAATCGCAGCCCCGGCATGCTAAAGCATGAACTCCAAATTTATTTCCATGCATTACGGCAGATAGAAAAGGCTCATGACGGAGCGGATTATTTTTTTAGTTTTGCTCAACTTGCCCGAAAATACGTTTTTCAGGTTGAAGCCATGCTACTTTGCCGCCGTATCGGCAGGGGGCACTTTTGCGCTGCTGCAACAGCATCCGCAAAGGAGGTTGTCAAGGCCGGGTTGTTGTGAACCGGAGGAGAACACCACAAGCAACCCACCCATGACCGAGAGATTTTTGAAGAACTGAATCTGCTGCATTGCGCTTTCTGCCGCTTCGAGGCCCCAGAATTTGTGGAAAATCAGGGTCGTGGGAATCATAAAAAGAAACAATGCCAATGCTCCCCACCGCGGCTTGACCCCCAGGAGCAGGGAAAGCCCGCCGCCAATCTCGACGGCAATGGCGCCCAGGAGCAGGAGTGATACCATCGGCATACCCTTTGCCGCCATATAGCCGGCCGTACCGTCAAAGTTCATTATTTTCCCAAAACCGCTTTCCACGAAGATGATGCCTATCAGAATGCGACCGATAACGAGCAGACCCTTATTCAATGCCGATGAATTCATGAGATATTCCTTTGCAGCTGCGGAGCCGTTCAACATGACGGCTTTTTGTTGGTGATACACAACCACTTCTGTACGTCAACATCTGAAAGAGGGCCTTTTATTCCTTCCGGTGGTTCGAGGAGCTCGGGGACAACCCCGGTTTACATGCCCGTTTACCTAAATCCCGGGAAACCGGGCTTTTATTCCGGGAGGTTCCGGAGCCTCTGAATCTTTCAGCGCACTATACGCACCGTTCTGTGGTATCCGATACTCGCTTTATAATTCAGCACTGCGCCCCGCCGGAGTGTTATAGGTTTCAATAGCCGCGATCCATCCGGCGCCCTCTGGGCCGGGATCGGCATGATCCACGGCCTCGCCGTTGTACGGGACTTTCCCGACAAGAAGTTCCTTGGGAGGACGGTTGAACAGGCCCCCATGCTCGAAGGTCCAGACGCGAGTATACTGTTCGCCAGTATCACTGACTTCAATGACGCCGCGCCGGCTCTCCCAGCGCGCGCGCAGCCAGGTCCACGCATTGGTGTCATGGCCCTTGCTCAGCAATTGCCGCCCGAGAATATCCGCTTGCAGCAGTCCGTCGCTGCGCCCCCCCATGCGGAGCATGGCCCCGTCGGGCCAGCGCAGCAACACGGCGGGACCCCAGGACATGCCTTCATCCGATCCTTGCTTCAATTTGACCACCAAACCGCTTGTGGGTTGATCATAGGGAAAGCGGTAAAAGGCATAGGTGTGGGCACGGGCTGTAATTTGAAGCGTATCATTGACGATGGCGAAGGGGGTTGGATTCGCCGGCGAGACCCGCGCCTCCGTATCAGGCAAAGCAGAAAATATCCGCGAAAAGGCCGGGGTTGTCCAGACCGGCGGGCCGGTCAATACGGCCAGTTCAACGCGTCCCGCGGCGGTATGGGCGGCTGTTTCCCGCTGGCGGGCATCAAAACGCGCTTCCACTTCCTTCCGATACGCCGGTCCCAGTCGTGCGTGATAGTGGTTTCGGAGCACGTCCATGATATCCGGCCGGTCCAGCCAGCCCGCAATGGTGTGAAAGCGCGCATTGACCTCCAGCACCCGTGCCGCCAGTTCCGGGGCTGGCGCCGCCGCGCTGTTATTGCAGAGCACGCCGATGCAGTTATTAATGTTATAGCCGGAAACGAAAAAGCGAAGATAGTCCGTGTCACCATAGACACGGTCCTGGCCTTCGCCCCGTAAAATGAAGTCCACGTAGGCATCGGCCTGGGGCAGATCCGGCAGCAGGAACTTGTTGTCGAAGCCCTCCCGGTCCTTCGAGCTCTGCCGGGCGCTTTCCAGGGCCTCCCGGGCCGCTTCCCGGTACTTTTCCGGCAAGGCA
>JAKLHG010000621.1 GCA_022710255.1 Candidatus Hydrogenedentota bacterium | reverse complement strand
GAAGAGGCGGGAAAGACCGTTTATTACGGCTACGCCGTGGGCGGGATACTGCGTTCCGAAGACGGATTGAAGTGGACCTGGCTCGGCGAACTCCCGCTGACGGACAATATTCCTATTCGCGTGGTGCAGGAACCGGGGGGATGCCAGCGCATCGGCGACACATACTACCTGCTCGTCGGCGGATTCTATCCGGGCAGTTTTGAATACGCCACCGCCACCTACATTTCGGAAACGCCCGCCGGGCCTTTCCGGCCCGACTATCCGGCATTTCGCTTGAACGGCTACTCGGGACGGGAACTCGTCGCGCTTTGGGCGGGATATTGCCGGTTGCCCGACGCCGTGCTCCTGTCCAACTACATGCTCGACCCGGGCGGCCGCTTCTGGTGGCACGCACCGCTGAAACGCGCCGTGGTGGACGATGCGGGCCATCTCCGCATGGGATACTGGGATGGAAACGACGCGCTGAAAGGCACCGCGTTACCCTGCGAAACCGGGCCGGTTCAACTGGCGTCCTCTTGTTCGGACTGCGATGTGGCCGTTGACGACGCGCAAATAACGATCGCGGCCCCACCGCGACCCCACGTCCGCTGGATTACCCCCGGTAAGCCCAACATCGCCCACGCCTTCCTCGATACGGTCTTAGATTTCGACAAGGGATGCATCGTGGAAGGCACCCTGAAGGTTACGGCGAAAGACAGCATTGCCTTTCCCGCCGCCGGAATCTGCCTGGAACAGCCCGACGAGACGGCAACGGCCATCCTGTTCGGGACCTGGGGTCAAACGGAGATCGGTACGGTGCACTGGCCGGAAGAACCCAAACTGGACGTGGCGGACACTACGGGTGTCGGCTGTGCTCCACCAGCGGGCATGCCCGTCGGCGAGCCCTGCACATTTCGGCTGCTGATTCGGAAAGGGATCTTTGAGATTTATCTGAATGACCTGCTTGTCCAGACTTTTGCTTCTGAAAATCTCACCGGCCGCATCGGCTTTTTGGTACAGGACGGGCAGGGTGTATTCAATATCCCCAGCGCCTGGAAAATGGATCTGCCGTGAATAACCGCGCGCAAGGGGTACCTGTAATCGGCTCCCATCCGCGTATGCGTAACCTGGACAGCACGTTCGTTTCTCCGCAATGGTTTCCGCGTATAAACCATGCCATGTGATGCAGCGGATGCATCTTACCGGCTTTACGTGGTACGCTTATGTTCCCGGCATTTTTAAATCAGGAGAATCCCCATGCAAAATATCTCAACAAGCATGAACAGGCGTGTTTTTTTGAAATCATGCGCAGCCATGGCGGGTCCGCTGTTGACGGCAAACTCCTTCGCCGCCACAGCATCCGGGGATGGCCCGCCGCAGAAACAGGCTGTATGGTCCCCCGTGGGCGTTTTTCCCTCCTACCAAGATGAAAAGACCGGTACGCGGATATTCAATCTTACGCCGGGAGGTGGCGAAAATCAGATCATTTACCAGACCCATCCCATGTGGACGCGAAACATGGAGCATCTTGTGTTCCATTCTCAGCAGGAGGGACACGGCGGCCCGTGGATGCTTGAAATGAAAAGCGGTAAGACTCGCCCGGTTCCCGTGGAATCCTACGCTACGGGAACGATGACCTGGAAAAATAATGCGTTGTATTACGTTGCCGACAGGACCTTGTATGTGCTTGACCTTATCCAGGCTTTTCATGGCGAAGGAAAACCAGAACAGGTCGGCAGGCTTCCCGACGCCTGCCTCAGCATTTCGGGAACGGTCACGGTAGACGCGGACGTGTCCGCCTTTTACTTTGGCGGCGTCCTTCGTGAAAATGAGGCCTGGGGTGTGTTTGCCATCGATCTTAAGACGGGGGAGGGGCGCATGCTGGCGGAAACGGATTTCCAGGTAGGCCATTTCCAGGCGAATCCTTTTACTCCCGGATCGCTGATGTTTTGCCAGGAAACCGGGGGCGATGCAGACCAACGCATCTGGCACATGAACATAAACCGGCCCGAACCGGCGCCATTGTACAAAGAAACCTACGGAGAATGGGTGACCCACGAAGTCTGGTGGAGCGCCGACCGTATCATCTTCACCCTCTGGCCGTATGATGATGCCCACAAGGGACTGCCCCACGGGGTGGCGACGGCGGACATTCATACCGGTCCTGAAGGCACAATGAAAATCCTGTCGCAATATCCGGCCTGGCACACCCACGGCAGCCCGGACTGCCTGTGGGCGCTGGGCGATGATTTTGAACGCAATCTCTGGTTGATCCGGGTTGCCTCTGGAGAACGGAAATTGCTGATGCAGGGCTATAACACGGGCAAGTGGAACACCCATCCCCACGCTTCCTTTACGCCGGACAGCGGCGGTATTGTCCTGAATGCCAGCAAAAACGATGCAGCCGAAATCTTTTACATACCGCTGCCCGCATGGGAGACGCTGCCATGACGAACACATCCCCGAAAATTATCGGCATCGAAATCGGCGGCACCAAGCTTCAAGTGGCGCTAGGCACCGCCGAAGGAAGTATCCTGGACCGGCGCCGTGGCTCCGTGGACCGCGAGAAGGGAGCGGCGGGGATTCTGGAATGGACCGCTTCCGAGGCGCGCCGCTTTTTT
>JAKLHG010000620.1 GCA_022710255.1 Candidatus Hydrogenedentota bacterium | reverse complement strand
AAAAGTGCCAAACCGGATTCCGAGTAGTCATTGAATAACCCCGATGAGATCAGGAGGTCTCCCCTTTTTCATGGCGGGAATAGTCCCAATTTTTCTCGGCCCAGGCGTTCAACTACTTATTCTTTTGTAGCCACTGCGAGCTGATAGCCTCCTAAAATGACATTGAAGTTGCAGTAGGGTCAACGCCGGCTGCCCTGTGTCCCGGCGCCGTAGAAGCACTGCCGGCCCTGCCTGCTTATTCAGCATTTTCCGTGGGGTCATGTATTTCAACAATCTTGCCCCTGAATTCGTTCAGTACAACGGCAACGGCCGGATCTTTTGAAGCCCGGCGGTATCGGTCTCCCGCTTCCGGCTTCTCCCCGTCTTGCTTCGGTGTCGGTGTGGCCTGCTCAGAAACGGCGGTATCGTCCGGGACCGTTTTTTCCAGAAAGAAGACCGATTGCGCATTGGTGGTTTCCTCCTGGAGCAATTGTTCCAGCAGTCCCCGGTTCTTGCTCTTCTGGAAATACGACCATGCCTTCTCCGCGCCAGGTTCAAACGCGAGGGTGAGCACACCATCCGTATCCACGCCCAAGGGATGGACCCGGCCCAGATGAATACCCAAGGCCGCATTACGGGTACCCGCGCGATTGACTACTTCACGCCAGACCGCTTCTTCCCTGCTCAGGGACAATTTTTGCGAATCAAGGTGCGGTGGAGGTTGCGGCGCCGGAGCCGCCGCCGCTTTCTTATGCGGTCCGGCGTCAGGAGGGTTTGGCGGGGGGCTTTCCGGGACCGCCTGCACATTGGATGCGATGCCGCCCTTCCCCAGCAACAGTAGTTTCTCCATCACCGTGTCGAGCGAAACTTCCACATCCACCCGGGTCAGCTGGATAAGCAGTGTCTCCAGTGCCGTTCGTTGCGCAATCTGCGAGTCAAAGCCGTTCACGAGTTCCGCGAATTGTTCGACCAACCGGATGAGTTTGACGACGGAGAACCGCTTTGCTCGTTTTCGCATCTCCTCCATCTCAGATTGGGGCAGGCGCAACAACATCTCGCTGGAACCTACCGTGAGGCACACGAGCAGGTTGCGGTAATAGCGAAGAATATCCTCCACAAACTGGGAGAGATCTTTTCCAGCCGAAACAACCTCTTCAATAATCTCGAGCTGGCGTGCCACGTCTCCCGCCAGCATGGCATCGCACAAGGCGTGGAAGTATTGCCAGTCGACCAACCCCAACACCTCAAACACGTCTTCGAACGTGATTTGCTCTTCGCAATAGGTGATTAACTCATCCAGGATACTCTGGGCATCGCGAACCCCGCCTTCGGCGATGCGTGCGATGGCGTAAAGCGCCTCGTCGGTCGCCTTAATTTTCTCTTTGGCGAGAATCTTTTTGAGCAGGCTGACGATGTCGCTCACCACGACCCTGCGAAAATCATACCGCTGACACCGGGAAATGATGGTGGCGGGAATCTTATGGGCTTCGGTGGTGGCCAGAATGAAGATGCCATGGGCTGGGGGTTCTTCCAGCGTTTTGAGCAGGGCGTTGAATGCTCCCTGGCTTAACTGGTGTACCTCGTCGATGATGTAGATCTTGTAGCGGCCGCTGGTGGGCACCATCCGGATATTGTCCCGAATATTGCGGATGTCATCCACGCTGTTGTTGGATGCCCCGTCAATCTCGATAACATCGATGTTGTTGCCCGCGCTGATGGAAACGCAGTTATCGCACGTATTGCATGGGCTTATCGTGGGCGCATCGCTGCTGGTACAGTTGAGGGCCTTGGCGAGAATGCGGGCCGTGGTGGTCTTGCCGATGCCCCGGGAACCGATAAACAGGAAGGCATGATGAATACGCCCGCTCTTTATGGCATTGGTCAGGGTCCGGGTGATATGGTCCTGTCCCACCACTTCGTCAAAGGTTTGGGGACGCCATTTTCTTGCTATCGCCATGTATTGGGGAGCGGTCATTACGTGCCTTTGCCTGAAACGCCCGTTTTCATGAAGGTATAAAAAAAGCCCGCGCACCCACCATCGAACAGTTGCCCAGAACGGCCTTGGCGGTCGTTGGCTCGGGCCAGGCAGCCCTGCAGCACACAAGAAAATCCAACTACGGCTGCTTCCTCTCGGACCTGACCGGGTTTGCCGGCATCCTGTTGAGCAGGACCCAACCGTCAACACCACGTGCCCCAAACCTGACTAAAGAACAAACTGTCCTCCGGTGGGAATTCAACCTCGCTAAAGCGGATTGCGAGTTACAGGACACCGCTAACTCCCCGTCTAGCGCGGGCAAAATCCACCCGTATAGCACTATACTACTTGGTTAAGTTTAGCATAGGAACTCAAAATGATTCAACAGTGTCGAAGATGCCGTGTCGAAGATGCCTAAAGCCGCACGTAAGGAATGGCGCGCACCGTAGAAGCGGTATCCTGCCATTTTCATCGTAACTCGGGCTAGCACGGGCTTCTTGGTGTAAAGTCGCAGTACGCCGCTTCTATGATCCTTATGCCTATTGGCTTCACTCCAACCATTCGTTTGCTTGCGTGGGAATTTCAGATTTCCTGATCTGGGATTTATTGAATTGTGAATAAGATATTGCTATACAAAAAGATAATCCGTA
>JAKLHG010000062.1 GCA_022710255.1 Candidatus Hydrogenedentota bacterium | reverse complement strand
ACGCACGTTTACCGGGAAGCCGCTCTGGAACATATCGCCTTCCCCCTCGGCGGTATTGGCGCGGGCCAGGTCTATCTCACGGGACGCGGTCGGCTGACCTCCTGGCAGGTCCAGAATAATTTCCGGCACGACCTGAAGGCGCCCGGGGCGCTCTTCGCCGTACAGGCCGCCACGGCGGACGGCGTTGCGGCGGCACGGTGGCTCCATGAGGACCCGGACGACCCGGATGCGGTCAAGGCCATTGAGGCGGAATGTGAATACCCCTTTTTCCGCCTGCGCTACCGGGACGAGGCTTTACCCGTAACGGTGCAACTCGATGCCTGGTCCCCCTTTGAAGCGCTCAACACCAAAGATTCCGCCCTGCCCGTCGCCCTGTTCACCTTTAGCATTGCCAACCCGGGAAACCTGCCGGTGGAGGCGGCCTTACTGGTTTCCATGCAGAACAAGATCGGATGGGACGGTTACAGTGAACTCAGGGACGAGGGGTTGTCCTTCCCGGACTACCTGGGCAATGAGAACCACTTTGAACGGGACGGTGACGCCGCACGGCTTCATTTCTGTACCGGAACCGGCGACATGCCCCGGCTGGGCAAACCCTGTTCGTTCTTCGCCCCTGATTTGCGCACCGCCCAGTTGATGCGCTATTGCGAGCAAACGCGTGTCTACCGGGAATTCAAAGATATTGAAGGGGCGGAGGACACACAGGTATTCTGGCTGGGGCCGGGAGCGGCCTGTCCCGTGGATGCGGAACAGAAGGCGCTGCTTGAACGCGTGGCCGGAGGCGCGGGCCTGGTTCTTGCCGACAGCGGAGACGGTATCCTGCCCTATCTGGGTTCCTCCGGGGAAGGCTCCAAAGACATGGAGGTCTTTGAAGATTTCGAATCGGGCGGCTACGGGAACTGGCAGATTACCGGCGACTGTTTCGGCGCGGCGCCGACCACGGGAACGCTGTCCGCGCAGCAGCCCGTCGAAGGGTACCGGGGACAGTTTCTGGCCAATACCTTTTACAACGGCGACGCCACCACGGGCAAGGCGGTTTCTCGGTCTTTTGTAATTACCCGCAACTACATTCACTTCTTAATCGGCGGTGGAAAACATCCCGAGAAAACCTGCATTAATCTCGTTATTGACGGGCAACCCGTCCGCACCGCCACAGGACGCAACGAGGAACGCCTGCTCGCCGAGCACTGGAACGTTTCCGAGTTCCGGGGCAGGGAAGCCTTACTGGAAATCGTTGACACCGCGCAAGACGGATGGGGGCATATCAACATCGATCATATTGTATTCAGCGACTCCGCACTGACCCTGTTTCTGGACCCTGCGCTGCTGGAACGCTACCGCGAGGCGCTTCCTTTCCAGTTTTCAACGGCTGAACGGGTCAGCGTACCCGCCACAGCGCGCCTGACCGTGGAGGCCGATGCGGGCGCGCTGCCTGGTTCACTGCCCTTGGTTTCAGAACACCTGCACTTCAAGGATTTCCAATTAAAACCCGGCGCCCGGGTGCTGGCCGAGGCGGAAGACGGCGCACCCCTGGTTATCTCGGGCCTCTTCGGCGAGGGACGGGTTGTCGTCTGCAACGGTCTATACGCCCGCACATTGCCGACACAGGAAGCGCGGCGCCTGGCGGGCGCTCTGGTCGCGTTGGCGCGCGACGCGGACTACCGTCCGCAAACCGGGTGGAGCGAAGATGCCCTTCCCTACGGCACCATGGCCTTGTGCGCCACCGGCGGGGACGGGCCGCAGGCGGTTGCCGCCCTGCCGCAATGGGAAGACCAAAACGCCCTGTGGAAAGGCTTTTCCGAACAGGGCACCTTCGAAGGCCTATCCTCCCCGGAAGGGCCTGCCTCCCCGGGACGCACCTGGAATGGCGCACTGACCGCAAAGGTCAGCCTGCGCCCCGGAGAAACCAAAACCGTCACCTTCCTCCTGGCATGGCATTTCCCGAACCGCATGCGGGACCACCGCTATATCGCGGGTCCCCCGCCGTTGGTGCACGACTACCGTCTCGGCAACAGGTATAACAACTGGTTCGCGAACGCCGGGGAAGTCGCCGATTACACCCTGGAAAATCTGGCACGACTGGAAAAGGCGGCGCGTGCGTTTCATGACGCGTTTTACGCCACCACGTTGCCCCGCTGGCTCCTGGACGCGATGAGCGCCAACATAGCGAACCTGCGTTCCCCGTTGTATATGTGGCTTGAAGACGGGACTGTGGCCGCTTACGAGGGAACGGACTGCTGCTGTCCCATGAACTGCACCCATGTGTTCAATTACGTCATGACCCCCGCGTTTCTTTTCCCCGACCTGGAACGGAACGTACGCGAGACGGACCTGCTGGTGCAGATGCATCCCAAGGATCATTATATCCCCCACCGCACCGTGCTGCCCCTGTCCGCGCCCCGGCTGGGCGACGCGATTGGCGGCCCCCACCACCCCGCGCTGGACGGCGAACTCGGCACGATTCTGAAAACATGCCGCGAGTGGCGTCAGAGCGGCGACACGGCCTGGCTTGAAAAACTGTGGCCGGCGGTTAAAACCCACCTGCAATATATCATGGCTACCCATGACCCGGACGGTACCGGTGTTATCCGGGGAGAACAGCCCAACACCTACGACACGCACCTCTACGGCAGCAATACGTTTATCGGCACCCTGTACCTGGCCGCGCTGCTGGCTGCGGAACGGATGGCAAAAGCCATGGAGGATGCTGAATTCGCGGAACAATGCCGCCAGCGGTATGAAACAGGCCGCGCGGGATATGATGCCGCCTGCTGGGACGGTGAGTACTATTACAACGTCTATGACGCGCCCGAATCCAAAGACAGGGACTATAACCGTTCCAACTGCTGGGGTCCGGGCTGTCATGCCGACCAACTATTGGGACAGTGGTGGGCGAACCTCCTCGGTCTGGGCCCCCTGCTGCCCGAGGATCATACCACCCGGGCACTGGAGAGTATTTACAAATACTGCTGGCGCGGACGGCTGGACCTGCCCGAACACAAACAGCGGGTATTTGCCCATCCCTGGGAGCGGGGCCTCCTCAACTGCGCGTGGCCCAAGGGCGGGCGGCCTGAGCATCCTATCCTGTACTGCGATGAAGTCTGGACCGGCATCGAATACGAAGTCGCGGCGTTGCTATTCCAGAACAATAAAGCGGAACAGGCGCTCCAGGTCATCAGGGCAGCACGGGACCGGTATACCGGCGTACAGCGCAATCCCCTCTCTGAAGTGGAATGCGGGGACCATTACGCCCGGGCCATGTCCTCGTGGTCGCTGCTGTTCGCCGCCGCAGGACTCGAATACGACGCGCCGGACAAGCGTATTATCTTTGCGCCCAGGTTCCGGCCTGAAAACTTTACGACCTTTCTGACCTGTGCACAAGGCTGGGGCGTCATCAGCCAGGTACGCGGCGAAAACAGCACTTCCATCTCTGTACGCCTGGAGGCGGGTACTGTTGAACTCGGCAACCTGCGCCTGGTCCATGACGGCAACGCCGTGCCGGCGGTATCGGTGAACCGGCAGAGCGCCGTACAGGCAGCCGCCGACGGTAAGGGATGGATGGACGTCCTTTTTGCCCCGCCCGCTACCATAACGGAATCGGAACCCTTAACGTTGGAAATCACCTTCACGGCCTGACCGCGAATCCCGCACCGGACATAGCGCGGGCGCAGCCCGAAGGCTGCGCCCGTCATAGTAGTCGCCCGAATGTTCGTCCTCCGGTCCGATGAGGCGGGCAGGGGGACGCTGCGATTAAAAGGAGATGCGCCTGCCGGTTCGGGCGCTTTCATAGCACGCGGCCAGCACCACCTGGCTCCAGCGGCCGTCTTCACCGCTGACCGGTGGCGGTGTGCCGTCCAGAATCGCCTGTGAAAAGGCTTCGATTTCCGCCCGGTACATATTTACCGGCGGCGGGTTTAAAAGGATACCTCCATCAGCACCGCGGACCTGGTCCGCCGCATAGGCGCCGCCGCAGGATTCCAGGCGCGCGACCATGTTGCCGGACTCCCCTTGTCCGATAGTGCCCTCCGCGAGAATGCTGCCAAGAGACCCGTACAGTTCCAGGCGGTTTAACGAACTGGCATCGGGAACGTTGAAAAGGCAGTCCACCATGCCCTTGGCGCCCGATTCAAAATCCAGTAGCACCACCGCCGTATCTTCGCTGGCATACTGCTGAACCAGATTACCGGTAATACAGAGAACGCCCCTGGCGCGGCCAAAGAACATTTCAAGCAGGTCGATGCAGTGCCCCCCCATGTCCATGAGGCTGCCTCCACCGCCCTTTTCGGGGTCCTGGCGCCAGGCTTCCGGAATGGGCGGATACCAGCAAGACAGCTGGGCGCGGCCCAGCACGGGAACGCCAAGATGACCTTCCCGGAGGAGTCCGAGTGCGGCCTGATGCTGCGCATGGAAGCGCATCATGAGCCCCGTGCCCAGTTGTACCCCGTGATCGGCGCAGACTTCCATCGCCCGACCACATTCCTCCATCGTAAGGGATAACGGTTTCTCGCAAAGCACATGCTTGCCCGCGCGGGCCGCCCGCTGGATCTGCCCGAAATGCTCGAAAGCGGGCGTTGCGATGTAGACCGCGTCCACCTCCGCGCCGAGCAGTTCCGCTTCACTGGCGCAGGCGCGCGCGCCATATTCGACGGCCACTTCCCCGTTCGCCCCGGCGTTGATGTCATACACGGCGGTCAATTCCGCATTACCGGCTCTTACGATGCCTTCCGGAATGGTCCTGCGCCGGGCAATGCCGGCCGACCCGATAACGCCCCATTTCAGTTTCATGTTCCTGACTCCCTGTTGTTGGTGCTATGCGGAATAAGCGGCGATGACTTTTTTAATGCCTTCGGCGATGCCGTGCATATGAGCCTCTTCATAGGTCGGGAAAATAAAGGTGATGAAGGTGCGGTCCTGGTGCCACACCGCATTGGGCACCTCCACCTTCGTGTAATCCACCGATGCCGGATCGGCATATTCTTTCGAGGTAAAGGGAAAGCCCGACGCCCCGTAGGCCTGGTGCTTCTGGAAAGCGGCCTCCGTGTGACACTGCGGCCAGAATACCTTCCAGCAGGGCGCACCTTCCGCGCCGAGGGCTTTCAGGAAGGTGTCCACATCACAAGACAGGTTGTCGATATCCAGGGTAATGGGAAACACATACCAGCCGTTCTGGCGATCGGGCGTATCCACGGGCAGATATAGAATCTGGGGAATATCCGCGAGCGCTTCCATCAGGATGCCCGCGTTGCGGCGGCGACGGGGCATATTCCAATTGTCCATGCGGTCCAGTTCCGCCAGGCCGATAGCGGATTGCATCTCCGTCATGCGGTAGTTGAACCCGACCATGTTGTGAATGTACGGGAGTTTTTGCTCCATCTCCAAGAGCCGCAGCCGCTCGCGCACATCGTACCCGTGATCGCGGAAGCTGCGGCAGCGCCAGGCCACCTCTTCGTCGTCCGTGGTGACCATGCCGCCCTCACCGCCCGTGGTAAAAGTCTTGTTCTGGCAGAAGCTGCAGGCGCCCGCATGCCCCACGGAACCCGTCTTGCGTCCCTTGTAGGAACCGCCGAAGGCTTCCGCATTGTCTTCAATGACATACAGGTTGTGCGCTTTCGCCAGTTTCAGGATAGGATCCATGTCGGCCACATTACCGTACAAGTGGACGGGCATGATGGCCTTCGTGCGTGGGGTAATCAGGCGCTCAACACTTTCCACGCTGATACAATGGTCTTCGCGGTTGACATCGGCAAAACGCGGCACGGCGCCCGCCTGGACAATCGAAAAGGAACTGGCGATAAAGGTATAACTCGGGACAATGACCTCATCACCCGGGCCGATATTCAATCCCGCCAGTGCGGTATGCAGCGCGCTGGTGCCGTTGGTCGTGCTGATGGCAAATTTGGCGCCCTGCCATTCGGCAAAGCGTTTTTCAAACTCCATACCCCGGGTACCAGTCCAGTAGTTGACCTTACCGCTGCGCAAGGTCTCTGTCACTTTGTTGATTGCATTGTCGTCCAGGCATGGCCAGGGAGGCAGGGGCAAGTCAAGCGCCTTCGGGCCACCGTGAATCGCTAACTTATCTGACATGGTATAGACTCCTTGTTTTGTTCGGGTTGAAACACTTAAAGGCGGAAAGGTTGCGACTTTATTTTCATACCATCTGCCGCAGCGGCAATTTAACCGGTTGCTTTGTCTCGTAGCATTCCAGCGCCGCGAACGCAATCGAATGGGTATGTATCGCATCGGCCAGGTTGCAGTGGGATTCCCGACCATTGAGGATACAGTCCACGAAGTGGTCCATCTCCCCCTGGAAGGGGTGGTGTTTCACGTCGCTGCTTACGGGCTGGATGCTCGGAATGGTGACCCAGTCGTTCTGACCGGGGAATTTGTGCGACCAGACCCGGTTGTCTTTGATGGTACCGCGCGTACCAAAAACTTCGACGGGGAAAGAATAGGGCATGACACAGCCGTAATTGGTGCATACCTTGCCCAACACTCCATTACTGAATTTTATCAGCACCACCTCCAGATCGTCGTATTCCAGCGGCGGCGCTTTTTTCCACGTGTTGGCGAAATAATCGTACTCGACTTCAAGGCCTTTGCGGTAGCCGCCGCAATAAGCGAATACCTCTTCAGGCACGGCTGCGGCATTCGGGTCCGTTGAGGCAAACCAGCGGCAGGCATCCACGGCGTGGCAGCCCGCCACCAGCATGGCGCTCACGCCCAGTGCCTTGGTGCGCCCCTCCTCGTACCCCGTCCACCAGCTGGCAATGTCATGCTGGTAATCGGCCTCCACATAGAAAATATCGCCGAGGGCATCATCCGTGATAAGGGATTTCAGACTGGTAAACAGCGGGTTCCAGCGCAGCACGAAGCTGACCACTGTTTTGACACCCGCCTTGTTTACCGCATCCGCCATGGCGCGCATGTCTTCGGGCGCATTGGCGATGGCTTTTTCGATAACGATATGCTTGCCCGCCTCGGCCGCCGCAATGGTATTCTCCGGGTGGAGTTGCTGGGGCGTACAAATGGAAACGATATCCACGCCTTCGTGGGCAAGGGCCTTCTCATAGTCGGTGTAGAAGGCCACATTCTGCAACCCGGCTTCATCGGCACGCTTTTGACAACTTTCCAGCCGGCGGCTGGAGATGGCCACCACGCGCGTATGGGGGTTGTTGTTGAATGCCCTGATATGCTCCCCGGAAACCCATCCCGCGCCGTGTATCAACACCCCGAGTTTCTTTTCTATCATGGAAATGCCCTTTCTCTATATGGTTGTTCAAGTCATTTTAGCGAAAGGGCGGCCCTGCTTCAACTTCAAAAAACCACAGTCGGGGACGCCCCTTTCGCAAGGGCAAACACCCGCCCGTTTTCTTTCTGCGCATCAAAGACACCGTCTGTCTCAGAACCCCATCAGCGCACGATCAACGCCTCCCGTTCCGGACCCACGGAAACAAAGCGGACGGGACAGTCTATGACCTTTTCTATCTCGAGAATGTAGGCTTGGGCGGTTTTGGGCAGGGCATCGAATTCGCGCACACCGGTAATGTCCTCATTCCATCCGGGCATTTCCACGTATACAGGAGTGGCTTCTTCCAGCACGGCATTCAAGGGGAACCGGTCGTAGCGCTTTCCGCGCCATTCATAATGGGTGCAGATTTTAAGGGTTTTCCGGCCGCTCAGGCTGTCCAGCTTGGTGACGGCGACTTCTGTGGCGCCCTGGGCCCACACACCATAGCGGGTGGCCACGGCGTCGAAATGGCCAATGGTCCGGGGGCGTCCCGTGGCGGCGCCGTATTCCTTGGCAAATTCCCGCAACACGTCCGCCTCTTCCTTATCCATGGTCGTAACAAAAGGCCCCTCGCCCACGCATGTGGAGAAAGCCTTGACCACGGCCACCACCTTGTCAACGTGGTGGCCGAACAAGCCGCCGCCGATAGGCGCATAGGCGGCCAGGGTACACGAGGACGTCGTAAACGGGTAGATTCCGAAATTCAGGTCGCGCAAGGTGCCCAGCTGGGCCTCGAACAGAATGGATTTCCCCTGTTCGGCGCCTTCTTCCAGCAGCACGGACGTGTCGGCAATATAGGCACCAAGCCGGTCGCCGCAACGGCGCGCCCAGTCCGCCATGTCCTCCGGGGAAAACAGGTCCTTCTTGCCGTAAAAGGCTTCCAGACGCTCCGCTTTCCAGGCGCAGATTTGCTTCAGGCGTTCACTGAAACGCTCGGGATAAAGTAGTTCCCCCACCTGCAGCGCTTTCTTGATGGTGCGATCCCCATAGGCCGGAGCAATCCCCCGGCGCGTGGAACCATAAGCGTTTTTGCCGAGCCGGTCTTCTTCAAGTCCGTCCTCCAGACGATGAAAAGGGAAACAGATGGTGGCCCGGTCTGAAATCCGCATATTGGGACGAATGCCGCGCGCGGCGAGTTCATCCAGCTCCTTGACCAGGCCTTCCAGGTCAATGACCATACCGGGGCCCAGGATGTTGACGACCTCCGGATAAAAGACGCCTGAGGGCAGCAGGTGCAGTTTAAATTCGCCGAATTCATTGACGACCGTATGGCCGGCATTGTTGCCGCCCTGATACCGGACCACGAAAGCCGCATCCCGGGCCAGGTAATCCACCATGCGGCCCTTGCCTTCATCCCCCCAATTCGCTCCAACGACGACCATAATGCTCATAACAAAACGATTCCTGTGACGCTGTAATTATATCCGTGTTATTCTCGGCCACTGCAAAAGAATAACGGCGAACCGTCTTAAGCGGTCCGCCGAAGATAAACGATTACACCACTATCCGGATTAACGCGAGTAGAAACCGATAATACTTGTGGTATCGAATTTCACCGGTATCGTGGCGCTGTTCGGTGTGGCGATCAGTTTGCCCTCAAAGGACTTGGCTTCGCGCTGCAGGTATTCCGGCAAGGCAAGGGGCGGATTTTCCACACCATTTTTGATAATAGCGATATCGCGGCTGCGCTGCCGTATGGAAATGACCATGCCGGGCTTTACAAGATAAGAGGGGATGTTCACTTTCTGACCGTTTACGAGAACATGGCAATGATTCACCATCTGGCGAGCGCCGAAAATAGTCGGCGCGAAACCCAGCCGCCATACGACCGTATCCAGGCGGCATTCAAGGAGCATCAACAGGTTGGTGCCTGTATTACCGCCAAGACGCCGGGCTTGGTCAAAAATACGGCGCATCTGCCGTTCCATGATCCCGCCGTAATACATCCGCAGTTTCTGCTTCTCCAGTAACTGAATGCCATACACGGACAACTTGCGGCGCAGGGTTCTGCCATGCTGTCCCGGCGGATAATCACGCTTTACGGCGGGGCTGTTGGAACGCCCCCAGATACATTCACCCACGCGACGGCTCAGTTTATGTTTCGGACCGCGATATTTTGCCATAACCTTGATTTTTTCCTTCTAAAAACAACTTTGGCGCAGTATACATCCCGCGACACGGGCAGAACTTAGATATGCATACCGCCCCCATATCAGCAATACGGGAATTGATATGGTACCTCAGCACGGTGAATAAAATCAATCCGACATCCCGCCGGGAAACCGTAAGCGCCCGGAAATGCATAAAAATGGCGTACCCGAGAGGGATCGAACCCCTAACCTTCTGGTCCGTAGCCAGACGCTCTATCCAATTGAGCTACGGGTACGCTGGCACCCTGTTATAAAAAGTATAGCAAAAATATTTTGATTAATGCAAGTTCCCACAGGTTCCCACAGGTTCCCACAGGGTGCCCGGGTCTCCTGCGCTGCCTGATCGCCCAGGAATGAAAAGGTTGTATGCCCGCACATATATCCTTCCCTTTGTTCGCATGATACATCGTACAGGGCTTGCCGGGGCTTTGCCACAGACTTGCGCCAACGTGTAACACACCCTTCACGCCGCGGCTTTCACTGGATTCGGCCGGGCGGAATCCGATGTTGTTGTTCCGATTACCCGGCGTGCAGTAGTTTCGAGACGCCGACCGGCAGTACCTGGCCTAATCGTTCCATAAGCCGCCCAGAATCCTCCGCGGCACGACCCGTGTTCTTGGAATGAAGATCGGAAAAATGAACGTTGTGTTCCTCTACAATTTTTCAAAGGATGGGGAATACAGTAACCCCGGACGCTATCGGTTGGAACCTTACGTCGGGTCTGGAGTCACCAGGAAACCATAAGCACCACACCACATTGTATTAACATCCACTAACGTGTACTATCTTTCAATGTGCCAGGTTGGTGTTCGGCCTGCCATCCGGAACTCCGGCAATAAGCGCAAAAAAGAGGAAACCTAATCATGTCGACAGTCACAAGGCTTCTATTCTTATCTCTCCTTTCCCCATGGGTAACCCTGTTTGCCGGAGCGGAGGACACTTCAGCCGACACCACGCAAGTACACTGGCGACTGCAGTATAGCGAACCCGCAAAGAAATGGGTTGAAGCGCTGCCCATCGGCAATGGCCACATGGGCGCCATGATTTTCGGGCAAACCGCGCAAGAACGCATCCAGTTCAACGAGGACACCCTCTGGACGGGGCATCCGCAGGACTACCAGCATCCGGGCGCCGCGGACGTGCTGACGGAATTGCGGCGCCTGCTCTACGCGGACAAACAGAAGCAGGCGGAAGCGCTGGCCATGAAACGGTTCATGAGCGAACCGCTGCGCCAGTGCGCCTACCAGCCTTTTGGCGACCTGCTGCTGCGTTTTGACGGCCATGACGCCGTTACCGGTTACCGGCGCAGCCTCGACCTGGAAACCGCCCTGGCCCGGGTGGATTACCAGGCGGGCGGGACATCATTTTCACGTGAACTGTTCGCAAGTTACCCGGACCGGGTTATCATCATACACCTCGGTGCCGGAACGGCCGGGGCCCTTTCTTTCGACGCTGTCCTCGACAGCCCCCATGAGGCGCATGAACAAATCGCACTCGCGCCGGACACGCTGGCGCTGCGGGGACGGGTGACCCATGTCTCAGAAAGCGGCACGGAAAGCCGCCTGCGTTTCGAGGCCCGGTTGCGGGTACGTGTGGAAGGCGGGGAAGTCACAACGTCCGACAGGGGTCTTCACATCCGCAACGCCTCAAGGGCGGTACTGCTGCTGGCTGCGGCAACAAGTTATGTCAATTACCGGGACATCTCCGGCGACCCCGCGCAGCGTTGCGCCGATATCCTGGCGGCGTCAGGGGACCGAAGTTTGGAAGAACTCCGGCAGCGCCATATCGAGGACTATCAGACCCTGTACAAGCGCGTGGATATTGACCTTGGCGTGAGCACGGCAGCTGCCATGACCTTGGACACGGACAAACGCCTGGCGGCATATCGCGACGGCGGCGACCCGCACCTGGCCGCCCTGCTCTTCCAGTATGGGCGTTACCTGCTCATCGCGTCGAGCCGGCCCGGGTCTCAGCCCGCCAACTTACAGGGCCTGTGGAACGAGCAGCTGGACCCGCCCTGGGACAGTAAGTACACCGTCAACATCAATACCGAGATGAACTACTGGCCCGCCGAACTCACCAACCTGTCCGAATGCCACGAACCCCTCTACAAGATGATTGAAGACGTCGCCGAAACCGGTACGCAAACGGCGCGCACCTTTTACAACTGCGACGGCTGGGTGCTGCACCATAACACAGACCTTTGGCGGGGCACCGCTCCCATCAACCATGCGGACCACGGCATCTGGGTATCCGGGGGAGCCTGGCTATGCCAACACCTGTGGTGGCGTTATGAGTACACACGGGACCGGGACTTCCTCGAACAGCGCGCCTATCCCATACTGAAACAGGCAGCCCTGTTCTTTGAGGATTACCTGACTGAAGACCCGCGAAACGACAGGAAATGGCTTCTTTCCGGACCGTCCAATTCCCCGGAAATCGGCGGCCTCGTCATGGGTCCGACCATGGACCATCAGATCATCCGTTCGCTCTTCCGCGCCTGCATCGAGGCGTCTGAAACTCTGGGTGAGGACCCGCCGTTCGCCGATAAACTGCGGGTACAGAGGGCACGTATCGCGCCGAACCGCATCGGC
>JAKLHG010000619.1 GCA_022710255.1 Candidatus Hydrogenedentota bacterium | reverse complement strand
AAACCAACCGTTGCCGTGACGTATTTCGTAAGCACGATGCGTTTACGCAAGGCGTCGTTGCGCAGCAGGTCTTCGATCCGGCATTCCAAATCTTGCGCCATGCGGTTGACCAGCGGATAAGTTTCCGGATGGACCGCGCTGGCATCCAGCGGATTTTTCCCGCCGGTAATACGCAGGAAGCCCGCCGCCTGCTCAAAGGCTTTCGGCCCCAGGCGGGGCACCTTTTTTAATTGTGTCCGGGATTCGAAGGGGCCGTTCTCATTGCGGTAGGTCACAATGTTTGCTGAGAGCTGGGGGCCCAGGCCGGACACGTACATCAGCAACTGCTTGCTTGCCGTGTTGACGTCTACGCCGACGCCATTGACGCAACTCATTACCACGTCTTCCAGGCTGCGTTTCAGCGCGGCCTGGTCCACGTCGTGCTGATATTGCCCCACGCCTATGGATTTCGGGTCGATCTTGACCAGTTCGGCGAGCGGGTCCATGAGGCGGCGCCCGATACTGACCGCTCCCCGGACAGTGACGTCTTTGTCAGGAAACTCTTCCCGAGCCACCTCGGAGGCCGAATAAATGGAGGCGCCTGATTCGTTTACCATGACCACCGGGATGGAAGCATCCAGGGCCAGTCCGCGCACGAAACTTTCCGTTTCCCGGCCTGCCGTGCCGTTTCCAATTGCGATGGCCTCTATTTTAAGCGCCTCGCACAGGGCACGCAGTTTTTTGCCCGCGTCCTGCGCCGCTCCCTCGCCGCTGTGGGGATATACGACCGTGTCGTATACCAGTTTACCCTGGGCGTCCAGGCAGACCATCTTGCAGCCGGTGCGGAATCCGGGATCCAGCGCCAGCACCCGTTTGCGGCCCAAGGGTGATGCCAACAACAGTTCGCGCAGGTTCTCCGCAAATATCCGGATGGCTTCCGTATCCGCGCGCTTTTTCAGTTCCGCGCGCACCTCGGTTTCCATGGACGGCCCCAGCAGGCGGTTGTAACCGTCTTCCACGGCAAGGGCGACCTGCACCGCCGCCCCATTGTTTGCCTTCACGAAAAGCCCAGACACGAGGGCCACGGCGTCCTCTTTTACCGGAGCAACGGACAGGGCAAGCATGCCCTCATTTTCTCCGCGGAACATGGCCAGCAGCCGGTGCGATGGCGCCTTGGCGGCAGGTTCATGCCAGTCAAAATAATCCTTGAACTTCGCGCCTTCCTCCTCCTTGCCTTTCACGACGTGCGAGACACAAAAGCCCTTGTCGAGGTAGAGGGTGCGCATGGCGGCGCGGGTGGCGGGGTCCTCGCTCACCAGCTCCGCGATAATGTCGCGCGCGCCTTGCAGCGCCTCCGTTGTATCCGCCACGCCTTTATCCGGGTTGACATAGGGTGCGGCCGCGGCCTCCACATCCTCGACGTCCTGCGCCAGGAGTAGCAGTGCCAGCGGCTCGAGTCCTTTTTCCCGGGCGATGATCGCGCGGGTCCGGCGCTTGGGCCGGTAGGGCAGGTAGGCATCTTCCAAAATGGCCAGGGTGTCCGCCGCCAGGAGGTTCGCTCTTAATTCATCGGTGAGCAGGTTCCGCTCTTCCAGCGATTTCAGGATGGCTTCCCGCCGTTTGTCCAATTCCGCCAGGCGGTCAAGTTTGTCGCGGATATCCGTCAGGGCAACCTCGTCGAGAGACCCGGTGGCCTCTTTCCGATACCGGGCCACAAAGGGTATTGTGGCGCCCTCGGCAAACAAACCGGCAACGGTTTTCACCTGGGCCGGGGCCAGTTTCATCTCCCCGGCAATCTTAATGATATGCGTGTTGTTCATGAGATCCTTTCCAAATATAAATCCAACACGGACACTTCCCGCAACCCAGAAAAAAATTCTGTGGATGTTGTTCACACTTTAGTGTGCGCGCTAATACAAGGACTTCGAAAAACATAGCACGCTAAAGCGTGAACAACATACCTAAACGTCTTGTTTTTTATGGGCCTTGCGAGCCGATAAGCTAATATAAGGCCGCGTTGGAACCTGACATCCGGGTATGACGGTAGCAGTCCACAATAAAGAAGGGGATACCCCAGAGCACTCTATACATCTTGAATAACGGTATTGAACCAAATTACCTCATGCGTCTTCAACCGGATTCTTCTCATGCCGGTCGGTTACAACCCTTATTTCCGAACGATAATAGCTGTAGGCACAAGCGAGACTCGCGGCCGTCAAAAAATGCCATAACACGTGGCCTTGCAGCCAGGTGTCCGGGCCTGTGAACCGTCCCGCGACATCCAGTTGCCGGAAGGCGATGGCCAGAACGAGTGAAATCAGGGCAAAAAGGCCCCAACGGAACTCGGTACGCCGGTCGCGTCGGAAACGGTCCACCACCATAAAACATCCCACGCCCAAAATGAGGGCGGGCAGCACCGTGCTCGACGACATGGACCATTTGTACACATAGAGCAAAGCGCTTGCGAACACGGCAGCCAGACCCCACAGCGGCCAGGCCGGTAAAAGGCGGTCCAGGTTCAGGGCGATAAGCGCCACCAGCGGTGCATACATGGCCGCTACGTCCAGTTGTTGCCCCCAATGCGTGAGCGAGGCGTGAAAGATGCCGCTGCCCACGCCGAGATAACA
>JAKLHG010000618.1 GCA_022710255.1 Candidatus Hydrogenedentota bacterium | reverse complement strand
CGCCTCAAAGACAATCGGAGCGCAGAACAGTATGCGAATCATACTCTTTTTTCCTTTCCATGCCCGGCAAAGCGGGTTTCAGGACGAACAAAGTTCACTGTCTTAAATTGACGGATTTGTCTGACCTTGTCGGACAACGTCACACCTGGTCAGACAACATCGGACTAGTCGAGCTTTCGGATGCCGAGAACTTTTTCCAGCAGTTTCAGGCGAGCGCTGGCGGCGGGCGTTCTGCCCCATGCTTTGCACCGGCAGGCCAGGTCCATTTCCAGGCAGGCCGTAATCAGGTTCTCCGGTTGAAGACCGGGATCATCGGTGAACCGCTGCTTCAGTATTTTTCCCAGCCCGTTCATGCCGCGCCTGGGCTCTTGCTCGTTCAGTCGGTTTTTATCGTCATCCAGATATTCCAGCAGCCCGTTGCGGTCCAGTCCCATGATATCCGCGCGCAACAGGTTCCAAAACCGGCCTTCACTGGAACGATTCTCATTACGCCAATTCTTATATCCTTCATACTCGGTCATTTTTTGAAGGAATTCGCTTACAGCCGAATCCATTTTATGCTCCTTGTTCCGTTTTAATTCTATGCATCATGTCGTTCACCGTAAAACGACCGAAACCGTTGCGCGTATCGCCACCTGTGCCCATGAACCCTTTCCAGGCCAGTTCATTAATGACCTCCGGGGTATTGAGTTGCGCCTTTTCCAAGTACACACAGGAGCCCGCCTGGAGCACGGGCACGGTGCCCAGGGGCGAGAATGAGGTTCCGGGTACGTGTACGGCGCCGTTGGTACTGGCGCGGGCGCTGAAACAACGTATCTTTTCCGCACGGTCCAGACCCGGACAGGACTGCCACAAGGAGGGGTCAAAAGGATGGGGATTGACACTCAGGTCAGCGGTTCGGGCATCGCTGGTGAAGGTCAGGGTAACCCGGGTGTCGTCCGGTTGGCACGCGGGAACATCGGGTGTCACTGTTTCGGCGACAAAGACGGCGGCCGGGGTCAGCCGCCGGCCGAGAAAGACAAGGTTTTTACGGCCGACCTCTTTCCAATCGTATTCGCTCTTATTTTCACAGGCCGCTTGGAAAGGCGCGCTGGCTTCAAACAGCGCGTTGAACAGGTTTCGTAGCCCGTCATTGCCACTGTCGAACACCAGGTCGCCGCAATAGAACCGTTCAGAAAAGGGGAAATCACCGTGCACCTCGGCCCGGGGCAACACTTCCTCCGCGTGAAGGCCGCCCGACTCGCCGCCTTCTCCCACGCGCCCGGTGTCTTCGTCGTGGGCGGCACGCAGCAGCATGGCCGGGCTGTGGGCCGGATAAATGCCCCCATCCTCCACGACCGCCTGCCTCAGGGGCTGCAGATTATACTCCTCTATTTCCGCAGGCCATTCATTCCGGCACAGGAAATCGAGCACGTAGTCGGCCGGGTCAAAACCCGCCAAAGATTTCCGACGCCACGCCAACCGATACGTGTTCTGGCGTAGCGGCGCATGGCGCGGATGACCGCCGCCACCTTTGACTTCGAACAAGGACAAGGGCGCCGGCGGCATGCCATTCAGATAACAGAAGGGGAAGGACACGGCATATGCATCGGCCCCCGGCGTGGTCATCTCGCCGAAAATTTTCATGAATTCCGAGCCGGTGTCCGGCAGGATGCCGTTTTTGTTGGCCCAGCCCGCGAGCGCACCGCGCAGGGCGCGGCCGGGAATATACGGGAGGGTGGGCAGCACGTTGCCCCGCTGGCCGCCATACCCAAAATGGAGCGGTTCGAAAGGATACAGGTAAAGACGATAGGCGGTATAGTTCATGACGCGGCCTCCATGGTGCCATCCAGCAGTACATCCAACCATGCTTCCAGCGGGCGGGCATCCTCCTGCCATTGGCCCTTTTGATCGCAGTCCACCCGGACGGGGTTCCAGCGGCAATACCCGTAGCCGCGGCTTCGGCGCTGGCCGATACGGTCGTCCATTTTCATGCAGGCGATGAGAAAAGCCACGTCCCGTTCGGTCAGGAGTTCGTGGGAAAAGAGGCGCCCTTCAAGGACGCGCATGTTCGCCTCCCGGCCTCCCATTTTCTGGTAGCCGAAGAAGCGCGCATGCTCCACATCTACATGGGCCTGTCGCGCGAGAATGCCTTTTTCGGAAAAATAAGGCTGATGCAGCGAGGCGGTGTGGTGAACCGGCGCTTCCTGTCGTTTTTCCCATGGATAGCGGGCGCCGGTGCAGCTCCAGCCTCCCTGGTTTCGGTTTGCCTTTTCCTCTTTGGGACCGGCGCCGAAGGCTTTCTTGAACAAGTCCGGCCCGTCTTTCAGGCAGACGCTTTGGCGGAGTACACTGCCCGCCTGTCGCAGCAGACCGCGTACCTGTCTTTCCGGTATGTAGGGGAAGCCGTCGTCGTCGCGGCGCAAGCCCTGCAGGTTACCGCCAAGAAGATTAATGCCCGCACCCACATGAGCATCGCTCAGCAGGCGGATTTCAAAGGTGATTCGCCAGGAAGTGGGTGGTATGGGGGGGGATTGTGTCATTGCCCTGATCCTTTCTGCTGCATCCAGTACAGTTCCATGCTGTCTGCACAGTCCGTGCAGTGCAAGGTAATATTCGTTTTATACGGC
>JAKLHG010000617.1 GCA_022710255.1 Candidatus Hydrogenedentota bacterium | reverse complement strand
CCGCTACTGGCCTGAGCGCAGAAATTGGATGGGCCCGGGTATGACGGCGCCCGGTGGTTCCCTTGATGACGCGCAGCCGCTGGGCGAAAGGCTGAGCTTGGAGGAGGCCGTTACAGCCGCGCAGCAATATGCTGCCGCGCTGGGTGAGAACCTGCGCGTAGCCAGAGTGATAGCGTTCAGCGGGAACTTCTACGCCGTGGTGGTGGAGGAGGACACAGGCAGGGGCGCTTTGGAACTGCTGATCGATCCTTACACGGGCAGGGTGAGGCTGGAGCCCGGACCGACGCGCATGTGGAATGCTAAATACGGGCACATGCGCTTGCGCGTAGATGAAATCCCGGCCAATACCCTCTCCATGGAAAAGGCGGCCGAGGCCGCCCAGGCTTACCTGGATGAGAATCTGGCTGAAGCGCTGGTGGAGACGGACGGCATGGCGTTTTACGGCTATTACAGTTTTGACTACACCGTGGATGGCGAGGTGGCCGGCATGCTTTCGGTGAACGCAACTTCCGGCAACGTCTGGCCGCACACCTGGCACGGCACTTTTATTGAAGCAAAGGAGATCGACGCATGAACAAGACATTGAAATGGATACTGATCGGGCTGGCCATCGCGGTGGGGATGTTCATCATCGCGCTGCCTATCTTCACACTGGTACTGGGCGGCGGGCAGGCGGCGATAATGGACAATTGGGGGTGGCGCGACGGCATGCGCACTCCTTACTACCATTCCCCGTTCATGATGAGGCCGCTGATGGGCGTGTTCGGGCTGTTCCACCTGCTGCTGCCGGCGGCGGTACTGGGGCTGGCGGTGTACGGTGTGGTGATGCTGGCAAGGGGCGGCCGGGCGAAAGCCGCGACTCCTCCACCCGCGGCTCCGACCGGACCGCGCGCTTGCGCGGCATGCGGGCGCGAACTGGTGAGCGGCGGCGAATTCTGTCCCTACTGCGGCGCGAAACAATAAAGCGCATTTTAATCGAGGTCAAACCCTTCCCGCAAACGCGGGAAGGGTGCCTTTTAACGGGCAGCGTGTTGTAGGTGATTAGCGTATAATGAGCCAGTATTTACTTCTACATGGGAGCATGAAACATGGACATTCGCGATCGCAAACTGGCGCAGCTCATCACGCAGTACTCCATCGGCGTTAAGCCCGGTGACCGGGTGGTCATCCGCGCAGGGGTGCAGGCTGAAGCGTTGTTGAAAGAGCTTTACCGTTGCATTTTGGAAGCCGGCGCGCACCCCACCTTGTGGCCCGAACTGGGCTGGCCGGAGGAGATGCTCTTCAACCTGGGCAGCGACGAGCAGATCAGCTACATTCACAAGACCACGGCGCTGTACTACGAAGAGTACGACTGCCTCATCCGCGTGCTGGCGGAAGAGAACACCAAGCACCTTAACGGGGTGGACCCACGCAAGTTCGCGCTCTTCAACCAGTCACGCGGCGGGCTGATGAACACTTACATGGACCGCGCTGCCCGCGGGGTTTTCCGTTGGGCGCTCACGCTCTACCCCACCAACGCTTACGCGCAGGATGCCGATATGTCGCTGGAAGACTACGCCGATTTCGTCTACCGCGCCTGCATGCCCGATATGGAAGACCCCGTGGGCTACTGGCGCGGCGTCTCCGCCCGGCAGGCGCGCATTGTGGACTGGCTGAAGGGTAAAAAGAAGGTGCACCTGCTGGGTAAGGGCACTGACCTGCGCCTGAGCATTGAGGGGCGGAACTTCATCAATTGCGACTGCAAGGTGAACATCCCCGACGGCGAGATCTTTACCGGCCCGGTGGAAGACAGCATGGAGGGGCATGTGACCTTTTCTTACCCCACCATTTATAACGGGCGCGAGGTCAGCGGTGTGCACCTGGAGTTCGCGAAGGGGCGGGTGGTGAAGGCCTCCGCGCAGAAGAACGAGGAGTTCCTGTTGAGCACGCTGGATACCGACGCAGGCGCGCGC
Source organism: Candidatus Hydrogenedentota bacterium (assembly GCA_022710255.1). Classification (GTDB taxonomy): domain Bacteria; phylum Hydrogenedentota; class Hydrogenedentia; order Hydrogenedentales; family CAITNO01; genus JAAYBJ01. Next base: position 660 of record JAKLHG010000617.1, on the reverse strand, counting down.
GGGGTGGGCGAGTTCGCCATCGGCACCAACGAGGGCATCCAGCAATTCACGCGCCAGATCCTGTTCGACGAGAAGATCGGCGGTTCCTTCCACATGGCGCTGGGCAAGGGCTATCCCGAATCCGGCAGCGTGGCGCAGTCTGCCATCCACTGGGACATGATCTGCGACCTGCGCGACGGCGGGCAGATCTGGGTGGATGACCAGCTGTTGTACGAGAACGGTAAATTCGTCATCGAGGGTTAAGAGATTTGAGGTTCAGGCACGGGGCCGCGCGGCTCCGTGCTTGTGTTTACGACCTGAAGGCAACCACGAAAGCACACGAAATTCACGAAAATTGACGACCGGGCACGGCATATTCCAACCATTCCCGGGCGGGGGCGGATGCAATCCGCCCTTACGGTTGACCATTGCCAGGGCAATTGCTCTTTTTTATCAATCAAAGGCAACCGCGAAAGCACACGAAATTCACGAAAATTGACGACCGGGCACGGCAAATCGCAACCATTCCCGGGCGGGGCGGATGCAATCTGCCCAACCGAGAGGCGTGGAGGGGAACAACAAACGACAGAACGGGGCACAGCAACGCTGTGCCCCTACGGTTTATAGGGGGGCGCAGGCAATGCAATTCGCCCCTGCGAACCCGTGATGATGATCACCAAA
>JAKLHG010000616.1 GCA_022710255.1 Candidatus Hydrogenedentota bacterium | reverse complement strand
AAAAACCGTTCTCGGTGTTTTCATAAACAATCCGGGTAACCACCCCTTCCATTTCGATTTCCGGCATATTCGCGGCATAGGGCTGGGGCGGCTCTTCCAACCTCGAGAAATCAAAGTGCTTCGTATAGGCGTGCTCGGGTTCATGATCGTCCATGGGCAACCTCAGGCCAACGGTTCGCCGTCAAAACGGCGCAGATTGATGATATCAAGGGCGACCCGCGGACTGAGGGAGGTCAGGTGCAACACGGTGTGGGCGATGTCCTCCGGCGTCATCCAGTTCGTCTTGTCCCGGTGCGGCATGGCCTCGCGGGAGAAACGGGTATCCACGCCGCCGGGGCACACCGCATGTACCGCGATGTTATAGGGGCGCAGTTCCAGGGCGAGGCTCTTCGTCCATCCGTTCAAGGCATGCTTGGCGGCGCAATAGGCCCCCTGCTCGGGAAGCGCCTTCACTCCCGTCACGCTCGACAGGTTGATAATACGCCCGCTGCGGCGCGCCATCATGGAGGGAAGCAGCGCCCGGGTGAATAAGAAGGCGCTGGTGAGATTAATGTCCAGGGAACGGCTCCAGTCCTCCGGCGTGATTTCCCATACCGGCTTGAAAGTGGCATAGCCGGCGTTGTTGACCAGGATATCCACGCGGCCAAAAATCCCCAGTGTTTCCCGCGCGGTGCATTCGATTTCTTCGGGCATCCCGACATCGCAGGGCAGCACAAGGGTTTGCACGCCGAAGGCGCCCGCCTCCTTCGCTGTATCCTCCAATTCGTCGCGGGTGCGCGCCGCCAGCGCCACATGGCATCCTTCTCCGGCGAACGCCAGGGCGACCGCCCTGCCGATGCCCCTGCCGGCACCGGTGATTAAAGCGGTATTGTCTTTGAGTCGCATGAGAGTTCCTGTCCTGTACACGTTGGGAAACGCATCATTCCTCAGAATGGTCCGATAGTTGCTTAGACAGTTGGTGGATGTCCGCCTGCATGATATCCGGCGAAGCCATGTTCAGCCCCCTGTAGACCGGCCGATAGATTTCGTCGTTGCGCAGCATGGAAGGATCCTGACCGTCCTCCCTGATGGCATTTACAACATCCACCACGCGAATCAAGCTGGTGGAACGGGCGGGTTGATAGGTCACCGGATTGCCCGCGCACGCCACAACAAGCTTCGCTTGTACCAGGACATCAAGCGTATCACTCAACAAACGGGTGGGCACATTCCAGTTTTCCGCCGCCTCTTTAACGTCAAGCGGATACAGCGCCTTGTTAAAACGGCGGGACAATTCAATCATGAGCCGCACGGCAAGGGCTTCACGATAAGCCAAAGGCGCCTTTTCGGAAAGCTGCTCCATCGCGAACGTTTTTTCATTCTGATATGCGAAAGACACCAGTGAACCGAAGAGCAGCACCAGCCAACTGATATAAATATACATGAGCAGCAGCGGAAACAAAGCGAAAGCGGAGAAGAAAGAGGTGTAGTTGGCAAGGCCGATCTGAAATTTTACATATGCCCAGGAATTCAGCATGTACAGAATGCCACCCACAAAACCACCCAGTAGCGCGTACCGCAATTGTACCTTCGTGTTGGGAACAAACTGATAAACGAGCGTGAAGGACATCCAGAGCATCAGGAACTGGGCGCCACGGGCAAGCAGGGTGAGCGGCCCCATAATGTCCACGATATACTGGCTCTCCAGCGCGGCGCTGATGCCCAGGATACTGGCGGCCACGAAGGGAAGCAGGAAGGTTATCATCAAATAGTGGCTGATCACCAGCAACAGGTTACGCTGGCGTTTGACGCCCCAGATGCGGTTCAAGGTATATTCCACGTTGCGCATAAAACCGAAGACGGCAATCAGCACATACAACAGGCCTGAAACACCCACCGTATGGGAGCTTTTTCCGGCTTCTTCCGCCAGGCCGACAAATATTTTGACCGGGTTGGTGTACTTGGGATCTTCGGTAATACTGTGCCCCTCGGAGAGAATGGGAAACACCAACCCTATCATCTGTTGTTTTAACACCTCGTCCTTGTTTCCGGGTTCCGCGCCCTCCGCATTGAGCGCGGGTGTGCCCGACTCATCGGCGGGGATAGCGCCCACCCCTCCCCCCTGCGACGGAAGGGACGTCAGTTCCCCCTCTTCCCCCCCTTCTCCTTCTTCCTTTTCAGCCGGCCGCAAGGCGGTCACCGCTTTCAGTAATTGGTCGTCCATCCGGTCATAGACCTGGTCCCCGAGGTTGAATGTCTGGATAAAAAAGAACATCATGGCCAGGAAAGGAACCAGGAACAGTAAAGTGGCGAAGGTAAGCGCCGAGGCACGCAACAGCAGGGTTTCCTCCACAAGTCCACGCGCAAGCAAAATAATCGCACGAATCTGCTTGATAATCAGGCCATTGGGCACGACCTCGCCCGGCAACCCGATGCGCCAGATGTCATGGGCAATGAATTGCCGTCCCCGCTTGAAAGAGGCAATCCATAAATTGATATAGTTGATAATTTCGGCTTTCATTTTTATTCCACGCGGCATATCACCACAACATGTGTTTACGGACCGAAGCCACCAAGTACATTAAACACAATGAACCGAGTAAAATACAAGCCATGGCCGAAAATCAGTGGAGACATG
>JAKLHG010000615.1 GCA_022710255.1 Candidatus Hydrogenedentota bacterium | reverse complement strand
GCACGCACGCGCGCCCTGTTCCAACCGATCCATGGGCATTGGCACTCCGATTACACCGGTACTGCAGACGCAGACTTCATCCTGTGGAACTTGCAGCAGGGCGCCCAGGATACGGGCCGTCTTCAGCACGGCGTCATCACCCGGAGTTCCGGTACAGGCGTTGGCATTGCCGCTATTGGCAAAAATAGCCCTGCCCTTTCCTACGCCGCATATTTCCCGGCAATAGCGAACAGGCGCTGCCTGGACCCTATTGGTGGTGAACACTCCCGCAACCGAAGTTGGCATGTCGCTGACAATCAAGGCGCAATCCAGCCGTTGCGTACCCGCCTTTTTAATGCCGCCCGCGGCGGCGCCGGCACGGAAGCCCGCCGGGGCGCAGACCCCCTTATCCAGAAATTTCACGGCGCCATACCTCCCCAGCAAAGGCCGGTAGTCTCTTCCAGCCCGAACATGCCGTTCATGCACTGTACAGCCATACCGGCGGTTCCGCCCATCAGGTTATCAATCGCGCTCACGATCAGAAGGTTGCCTGTGCGCTCATCGGAGACCCAGCCGAAATCGCAAAAATTGGAACCACGCACATATCGAATTTCAGGCAGGTGCCCCGCGCCCAGCACACGGACAAAAGGTTCCTTCTCATAGCATTCGTAAAACGGAGCAGGATCAAAAGTGCGTTCAGGACGGAGGGTAATGGTAGTCAGGATACCCCGCGTCAACGGCGCAATATGAGGCGTAAACTGAACTGTCGTTTTAAAAAGAAGTTCCTGCTCAATCTCGGGCGTATGCTGATGCACCGCCAGTTTATATGCTTTAAGGTTTTCGTTCATTTCCGGAAAATGAAATGCCTCGGTGGGCGTTTTGCCCGCACCGGATATTCCCGAAATACTGTCGATTACCACCGGCACCTCTGAAAGGGGCGCCTCCAGGAGCGGGCGCAATGGAAGCAGGACGCTGATGGGATAACATCCAGGCACGGCCACCAGGGATGCCTGCCGGATTTTGTCACGGTACCAGGGTACCAGGCCGTAAACGGACTCACCCAGCAAATGCGAAGCGGTGTGGTCTGTGCAATAATAGGCGGCAAACGCTTTGGTATCACGCAATCGGAAATCAGGACCAATATCAATTACGCGGACCCCGGCCTTACGGAGGGCCGCCACCGGTTCCATGCTCGCTTTGCCCGGCACACCGACAAAGACGACATCACACCGGTCGTGTAAAGAAGCAGCGTCAAACTGTTCAAAGTTCAGACTCGATAATTTTCTGAATGCCGGTAATTCCTCCGCAAGAGGCTTGCCCGCCACACTGGTGGACGCCACGGCCACCAGATGAACATCCGGATGGCCGAGCAACAGGCGCAACAATTCGCGTCCACCGTATCCTGTTGCTCCGACTATGCCGACTCTAATCATGAACTCTCCAATGACAGGTTTTCCAGAAAAAAGAACGTATCGCCTTCAATTGGCGCCTTTTCCCTCTTTTCCCACGAAAAATCGTTACATTCCTCCGCTAAGATTATACGTTTAAACGGCCTTCCATTCAACCGGACGCCCCCTTTCTCATTCCGCACGTGAGGAATGGCGAGGACATAGAAGCGGCATTCTGCCGCTTCCCTCGTAACTTAGGCCAACACAGGCTTCTTGATATAAAGCGACAGGATGCCGCTTCTATGCTCCTTGTGCCCATGGGCTTCACTCCAACAATTCAGTTTCTCAGGTGCGGATTTAGGCCTTATAGGAGATGAGGGCCAAAACGAGTCTGTCAGAAATGCCGGGATGCCAACAGGCGGTTCCCCGGCATTGATGCATATAGGCTCTTCAAAATACTATGCTTCGTCCGGGACTTCGCCCGGAAGAAGAGGCGCCTTCGGCGCAACATAAATGTACCCTCGTCTTTCATTACAAACAACGAATAAGCTTTTTCAGTTGCCCTGCCAACTGAAAAACTTTGTTGGACTAAGCGCAAACAAGAAAACAGAGCAAAACAGGGACTGACTGCCAAATAGCCCACGACAGTTACATATAAACCATTTGGCAGATACTGCGATTTGGTTGTCTGTCCCTGTTTTGCGGGCACACGAGTAAATATCCACGGCGAAGCCGTTTAGTCCAACTCTAACCACTGTCATTCCGGTTTTTTCGCGAAGGTCGACTTGGTTCGAAGCACGGTACTGGACAACGCGAAACAGACCGGAATCCAGATTCTGCCCGCTGTAATGAATACCAAAGTCCCTTCTCAAAAAATAAAGCAAACGCGGGCTGTTCCTCCCCCACAGATTCCGGAACTGGATTCCGGTCTTTTCGCGGTCTGGCACCCGCTCCGCTACACGTCCTTTTTCCCACCGCGAAAAACCGGAATGACGCGTTGTTTTTTTTTGGATTCTTGAACTAAGCCAGGGCATAGCGCTCCTCATGGTAAGTAACTGAACTCATAATTATTTTTCAGCGAAATGGCCGTAAGCGCCTATGCTTCGTCCCGGACTTCGCCCGGAAGAAGTGGCACCTCCGGCGTAACAAAAAAGTATCATCGTCTTTCATTACAAACAACTCTAACCACGGTCATTCCGGTTTTTTCGCGAAGGTCGACTTGGGTCGAAGAACGGTACTGGACAACGCGAAAAAGACC
>JAKLHG010000614.1 GCA_022710255.1 Candidatus Hydrogenedentota bacterium | reverse complement strand
GGGAACCTTGGCCTGCGCCTGTGCCTGGGCTTCCTCGGTACGCGCCAAATCCGGCGCCTGAAAAAAGAATGAGGCCCGTATCTCGCTGTTGGAAACCGTACCGCTGAGCTGGGAGGGAGGAATGAACTCTCTGGAAGGGGTAAAGGTCAGGGCGGCGACACATATGATAAACGCGGCAAGGGTATAGGAAAGCAGCCGGGCCTTGTGTCTGAAGGCTCCCGTGTGACTCCCGTTGCGCGGGGCGCCATTCCCCGTCGCAGCTTCAACCATTCCATTATTATGAGGCGTTACCATGGGTGTTCTTGCCGATGTCATTTACTACTGGAATCCGACGATGAATAGCCTTGGATATTGGTAAGACTTTCGGGCGGGAATTCGACCCTGTCCGGGCGTTTTTCCTCGTTTCCGTAGGATACATCGCTTTCCCTGTCCGTAAGAGCATGCGGTTCCGGTTGGCCGGCATTTTCATAGGCATGCACGATTTTTTGTACCAGCGGATTGCGTACTACGTCCTGTTTGCCCAAATGCACAATACCGATATCCCTGATGTTCGCTAATACCTCCCGCGCATCCACAAGCCCGGATTTCACGCCGACGGGCAGATCGATCTGGGTGATATCGCCGGTGACGACCATCCTTGACTTTTGGCCTAGCCGGGTTAAAAACATCAACATCTGCTCTCTTGTCGTGTTCTGTGCCTCATCCAGGATGACGAACGCATTATCGAGCGTACGCCCGCGCATAAATGCCAATGGGGCAACTTCGATACATTCCTGGTCAATCAGCCGGTTGACCCGTTCCATGTCAACCATGGAATAGAGAGCGTCATACAAGGGCCGCAAATAGGGATTGACCTTATCTACCAGGTCGCCGGGTAAAAATCCCAGCCGTTCTCCCGCTTCCACGGCGGGACGGGTTAATACCAGCCGTTTTACCTGCTTGTTTAGCAGGAAGGATACGGCGACGGCCATGGCGAGATAGGTTTTCCCCGTACCGGCCGGACCGATAGCCACCGCGATTTCATGGGAAGTGAGGGTATCCAGATAGCGTTTTTGGCCTGCCGTGCGCGGGCGGATACGCATTTCGGCACGGATGGCCCCGTGTTGCTGCGTCAGCAGGGCGGTTGTTTCCGACGCTTCCGCGACGCCCAAACGCGACAAGGCATATTCAACATCGGATTCGGCGGGGGTGTAGCCCTTTCGCACCGCTGCAAGAAGTTCCGTCAGTACCGTACACACGGACTCGGCGGCAGGTTGTTTGCCTATGACGACGACTTTGGCGCCTCGATCCACAATCCTGACTTGCGCCCGGGATTGAATAAACTTCCTTAATTCTCCATTGCTCCCCAGCAATTTAAGGGATTCGTCGTGACTTCCAAGTTCAATTTCGTAATTCAGGTTCGTAAGTATGCCTTTCCCGTATCCCCCATGGTGCCCCTTAAACCATTTTTATGTTATGAACATCTCAGAGGGGATATTGTAATGGAAATGAGCGGAAACAGCAACCTTTGCCTTAATTACTTTACGGAAACACCCGGCGGAGTGTCGTGTCAAATGGAGGATACAGCAGGCCTTTGTCCGTTATGAACGCCGCTATCAGATCCGAGGGCGTCACGTCAAAGGCGGGATTATAAACCGGCACGGTGGGCGGCGCAATTTGTACCGTCCCCGCTTTTCGAATTTCATCAGAATCGCGAAACTCTATGGGAATGAGGCCGCCCCGGGGCGTATCCATATCAAACGTGCTTGAAGGGGCCGCCACGTAAAAGGGTATGGCGTGCTTTTGCGCCAGCACAGCCACCCCGTACGTGCCGATCTTGTTGGCGGTATCTCCGTTGGCGGCTATTCTGTCCGCGCCGACGATCACGGCATGGATTTTTTGGTCGCGCATGAGGACGGCGGCCATGGAGTCACAGATAAGTGTCACATTTATGCCCGCGTTGTGAAGCTCCCATGCGGTAAGCCGGGCGCCTTGCAGCAGCGGGCGTGTTTCGTCCGCATACACATGGAAGCGCCGGCCTTGTTCGTGGGCTGCATAGAGGGGCGCCAGGGCGGTGCCATACCCCGTGGTGGCCAACCCCCCCGCATTACAATGGGTCAACACGCCCGTTCCTTCCCGTATCAAGGCGGCGCCGCACTCACCGATGGCTCTGCACATGGCAACGTCCGCCGCGTACAGGCTGTCGGCTTCCGCTTCCAGGGCGGCAAAACAATCCGCGGCGCTGGTTTCTTCTGGAAGTCGTTTTAACACGGCACGCATCCGGTCCAGCGCATAGAATAAGTTGACTGCCGTGGGGCGCGAGGTGGCCAGGTAGGTGATGCTGTCTTCCGCGCGCTTACGGAATTCCGTTGAATCCTTATCCCGGTAGTCGCGGGTTCCCACGAGTACGCCATAGGCGGCGCATACTCCGATGGCGGGGGCGCCGCGCACCCGGAGCGACTTGATGGCTTCCCATACCGCTTCCCTGTTGGCCAACTCAATGATTCTGGCCTGTGCCGGAAGCAGGGTCTGATCCAGAATATGGAGATGTTGATCTTCCCATCGAAGGGTGGATACGGGCGCCATGGAATGCTCTCCTGTAGGAACGGCCTTTTGCTCCTCTGAAACGGCTCTCGTGAAGCCCGA
>JAKLHG010000613.1 GCA_022710255.1 Candidatus Hydrogenedentota bacterium | reverse complement strand
CCGGCGGGTGCGCTAACATGATACCCGTCATTAACCTGCGCGAATGCGGGACGCCAGGGATGAATCGCGCCCGAAGGGAGTTTCCACGGATCGTGGGTTTCTACCTGCTGAAAGGAGACATCGGCCAGGTTTTCAAAACGGGAGAAGTCCCTATCCGTCGCGCCGTACCACATCGGTGCAGCAGCGCCCGCCCGGCAGGCATATTCCCATTGGGCTTCTGTAGGCAAGGTGAAAGTCTGGCCTGTGGTATCGCTCAGCCAGGCGCAGTAGGCCATGGCCTGTTCCCAGGAAACGCGCACCACCGGCTGGTCGGGCGTGTTCAGCGGCCAACCGCGTTCCCCGGTGCTGAACTGCAGGAAATCACCATGTTCCAGGCGGCTGTCATGGTCGGGGTCGAACAGGGCGAACTGGGCGTTGGTCACCTCGGTTGCACCCATCCAGAAGGGCTCTGTAATGTCCACGGCATGCGGCGGCGCTTCATCAGGATATCCGTCGTCTGCGCCGAGTGTAAAGGTGCCTGCGGGGATGTGGACAAGGGGCATCTGTATCGTATCGCTAAGAGAAACTGTCCTATGCTTAGGTGTTGTTGGCGCATCACCGGCAGAGGAACAGGGGGATATCTTCTTGCTTGCCGGCGGTGTGGACGGTAACGGTTCCGTTGCCCCGTCAGTGGCAAGTCCGGCCAGAGGTGCCAGATTATATATCGCTTCAGGGTCGCCGTCGGCGCCTTGGGCGTATTTGGCCTGCATGGCCATGCGCCGGTTACGCTGATGGTCCACTTTCTCCACGCCTACGATTTCATGCCAGGTGCCGTGGGCGGGAGTATTCAGGTCAATCCAGGTGATGAGCCGGTCCCAGGACTCCGGGTCCAGTTCAATTCCCTGGTGCCCCGCGCGCAGGTGCTGCACCAGTTCCGTGGTGCTTGCATGAAATTCCAGCGGGGTCAGAAGATGCAGATCACTTTCCATGGTATGGCCGCGTACGTAACGGCGCAGGGCGAGATAGGCGGGCGGGAATTGGGATCCATTGTTATAGGCGGCATCGTTCGCGTTGGTATGCACGTCGGGCAGGTCGCGAACATCTGGTTTGCCGGCATCGGCGCCATTGGGGCAGCGGACACAGTACCGGTCGAGCACGGGTTGCACCTCGCGGCGGAAGGAAAATCCCCGCACCGGCCCGTACCAGGGGCGGATGGACGAGGGGGCGCGGCGCGCCGCCCTGGCGGCGTGTACCGGCGGCGGCGTATTCTGGGGTTCATGGCAGCCCACACAGGACACAGCCTCCCCCGGTATGGCCGTCATCCAGCTTCGCATCAGTTGTAACGCCTGGCCCCGCTCATCGAGGGGTTGTATGGACAGGGGGGTATTCGCCGGTACCTGGAAAGAGGCGGAGCCGTCTTCTTCCACGGGTACCGTGCCCAATACGCGCTTGATATCCCAGGGTCCGTCCAGCCCGACCCGGTTGACCTGGCCGCCCATGCCATGGTACGCGAACTGGTAGGTATACAGGCGAAGTTGTTTCACCGTACCGCGAGGCACATCCTTGAGCCCGTCTCCCGCATAGATGTCGCTGACAAGCACGTCTGCATCTTTGCGTTCCAGATTTACCCGGGACGGAATAACGGGCGGCCTCGGAACCGGCAGCAAGGGAATCGGTTCGAACAGAGCATACCCCGGTTCTTCCCGCAGTAGGGTCATATTGTCAAAGATATCCACAAGGTAAATGCCCCAGAGCGCGTCCGGATGGGGCTTACAGGATACCAGAAAATACTTTTCACTCAGCGGGAAGGGGTGCAGAAATTTTGGCCAGGAATCATCCACAAGATTGTCCTTAAGGACGGGTTCCACGGGTTTCCCATAACCGGGAATGCGTTGTACCACGCCGTCCGCCTCCTTGCGTCCCAGGGCGGGATCAAGCAGGACCAGTTCTCCCATGCGGGGCACCCCGTGATGGCCGCCGACAACCGTCACTACTTTCGTGGGATGCGCCGGTACGGGCCGCGCGTAAAACATGGAATTCGGCCAATAGGAATTGCTGCCATAGTATTCCATCTGGCCGGTGCCGTCCGGGTTCATGTGAAACAGGATGCGCGACGCGAAGTGGGGAATGTCGGAATATTCCCAACGGAGATACAGCACCCGGCCGTTGGGCAGCACGCGGGGGCACCAATTATGGTCCTGCTCGAAGGTTAGCCGTCGTATCGTTCCGTCCGTTATATCCGCCCGATATAGATTGGAAACGTGTGAGGAGCCGGTGACGCAGGGCACACCGACAAAGGGCGCCGTGGAGGCAAAAATCAGGTTGTCATCCGGCAGATAGCAACCCTCGTAGTTGTCCACATCGGGCTCGGTTATCAGGGGCAGTTCCCGGGCCTGCCCGTTGGACAGGTCCAATTCGTGGAGTTGCCATCGGCCGTTGGCGCCGGGCATGGAAAAGAGCAGCCGTCCCGCGTCCCAATGCAGCGCCAGATCGCCGACAAACACATCCCGTTCCGGCCGGTACAATACTTGCGGCGCCACATCTCCCGAAAGCGGCATCGCGCAAATCTCATTGTCAAAGCCCGACAGGGGCAGTGAGGAGTTGCTTTCCCAGTTCTGAGGCAGTCCCAATTGACCGACGCCGCGCC
>JAKLHG010000612.1 GCA_022710255.1 Candidatus Hydrogenedentota bacterium | reverse complement strand
TCCTTTAGGTCCTTTGATTTAACGCCTCACAAAAACGTCAACATTTTTTGGGAAAGGAACACGCCCATGAATGGCGCGTTCGTGTATAATCCGCGTATTCACAGGGAAGCATCATGACTCAAGACAACACAGACCCCTCCGTGGAAACCCTGCAGGTCACGGAACTGTTCGCCAGTATTCAGGGGGAATCCACTTGGGCCGGCTGTCCGTGCGGTTTCGTGCGTCTCGCCAGGTGTAACCTGCGCTGTGCATGGTGCGATACCACGTATTCCTACGGCCCGGGCGCGACCATGACGTTGCCGGAAATTGTGGAAGCGGTGAAACGGTGGAACTTGCCCCTGGTGGAAATCACGGGCGGGGAACCGCTACTGCAGTCCGCCACGCCCCGGCTGGCGTCCCTGTTTTTCCAGGCAGGGTTCACCGTGCTGGTGGAGACCAATGGCTCCCTGCCGATTGACGTGCTGCCCGAAGGGGTGATTCGTATCATGGACATCAAATGTCCGGACAGCGGCATGCATGAAAAACTGGATGGGCGCAACCTGGAAGTGCTGACCCCCCGGGATGAGGTAAAGTTTGTTCTGGCATCCCGGGCCGATTACACGTGGGCACTGGACCTGGCGCGGCAGCAGAATCTTGCTCAACGGTGCGGCGCGGTCCTGTTTTCGCCGGCAGCGGGCAGGCTGGCCGCGGCCACGCTGGCCGGGTGGATGGTGGAGGACCGTGCGACCGCCCGGCTGCAGCTGCCTCTACACAAGTATATCTGGCCCGGACGCGATCGCGGCGTGTAACAGACCTGTTTTCCCCTTCCCGCCCGTGCTATACTACAATCCAGAATTTACTTATGTCCTTTGTGTCCTTTAGATCCTTTTTATCCCTAAAAACCTTGCAATAAAGGTTTTATACCCGTACTATACACAGGAGTATTAAGATGCGCGCCTGGCAATGGTATAAAGCGCAATCCATGCGGTTGGTGGATCTGCCCCGGCCGATCCCAAAATCGAATGAAGCGCTAATACGCGTCGAAGCGGTGGGCGTGTGCGGTTCCGATATCCATTATTACCGGGACGGCCGTATCGGCGAAAACATCATACGCGAGCCTCTCGTGCTCGGCCATGAATATGCAGGCATCGTGGAAGAGGTGGGCGCCCAGGCCGATAAGTCGCTGCTGGGAAAACGGGTTGCCGTGGAACCGAGCATTCCCTGTTTTGCCTGTGAATGGTGCCGTACAGGACACTATAACGTATGCGAAAATCTCTTTTTCCCGGGTGGGCCCGGTAATGACGGCGCGCTGTGCGACTACATGACTGTGGATGCGCGGCTCTGCTTCCCCGTCCCGGGATCCATGACCGCGGGATGCGCCGCCATGGTGGAACCGGTCGCGGTGGCGGTGCACACGGTGGAACTGGCCGCACTGCGTCCGGGCGATACCGTGGCCGTGTTCGGGCTGGGCGTTATCGGGCTGTTGGTTGCGCGCCTGGCCGCAGCCTGCGGCGCGGTGCGCGTACTGGGGACGGACGTGTTCGATTACCGGGTGGCGGCGGCGGCACGGCAGGGGTTGAGCGCCGGATTCACGGCGAAGCCGGGAGGGCTTCAAGGGAACGGCGCTGCTACCACCGCGTGGATTATGGAGCAGACCGGCGGGCGCGGGGTGGACGTGGCGATGGATTGTACCAACAGTTCCGACGGGCTGGCCTTGGCCTGCGCGGCCGCGAGGCCTGCGGGCCGGTGCGTGCTGACCGGCATCTCCGGTAAGGAACACGATTCGCTTCCTGTCAGCATTGCGCGCCGCCATGAACTCACGTTGCGCTGGTGCCGCCGGTTTCTGCACAACTACCCGGCCGCACTGGCGCTGTTGGATTCCGGCGTGCTCGATGCGTCCGCGCTGATTACACATGTGTTCCCCTTCGAAGAGGCTCCGGAAGCGTTCGCCTTAACCAGCGCCTGCGCCGACGGTGTGCTGAAAGCCTCCATTGAATGGTGATAGAATAAAACCTTATGCCCCGCTGTTTAGTCTTATACAGGAGTTGAGTGGCGCCGGTTGTCCGGTAGTCAACACTACTCATCGAGGAAAGCGAGAGGAAAAATAATGAAGATCCTAAAACGAATTTTGCTCGGCCTGGTCGTTGTCATTGTGCTTGTGGTCGCTCTGTTCCTGGTTTGCATTGGCCCGTGGCCGGTGTATACCCCGTCGAATTTCACCGAAGCGGCCTATTACAAGACGGCCGTGGCTGCGATCCGTGACAACGCTGCGCAAAGTACGCTGGAACAGGCACCTCGGCAGCTGAAGGCGGGATGGGGTGTCCGCATCATGACGCCCAACGTGGGCGTGCCCATGGGCGGGTATAGTGCGCGCCCCGACGGCAAGAAGTCCAAGGGTGTGCGTGACGAACTGAAGGCGCGGGCGATTGCCTTCAGCGACGGGGTGGACACGGTGGTGGTGCTGGGCGCCGACATGCTGATTATTCCGCCGAATATTGTGGCCCTGGCTGTGGAGCGCATCGCCGCCCAAACACCCCTGACCTCCAATGATGTATACTTTTCCGCGACCCATACCCATTGCGGTCCGGGCGCGTTTGCCCCCGGTCTCGCCTCGAAAATCAGCGCGGGGGAATACGACCCCGCCGTG
>JAKLHG010000611.1 GCA_022710255.1 Candidatus Hydrogenedentota bacterium | reverse complement strand
AAGGACAAGGAACGTAGAAGCGGCATCCTGCCGCTTTGCATCAAGATGGACATACGGGCCGCAGTCACGATAGAAGCGGCAGGATGCCTCTTCTACGCTCTCGCCATTCCTTACGTGTGGATTTATTTACCACCAAAAGAAGAATCGCTGTCACTGTTTTACAGAAGGTCCTGAAGACGGGTATCGCCTCCTTAGGAAACCACAACTGAGAATCATCGGACTTGTCAGACGGTGTCCAACGCTGTTCGACCGGGCCTGACGGCCGGGAAACCAAAACTATTGGCGTGCCTCCCGGGTCAAACGGTTCATAAGGAGAATACGCCTCATGAAAAACTTATTCTGTATGGGCGCCGTCCTTGTTTGTTTGGCGGGATGCGCATCCCCGTCCTATCCCGGCGGATGGCCTTCCCCCGCCTCAGGGATAAACGAATGGGCGGACGCGATCACCGGGCACAAGGTCATCCGCCTTTCAAGGCGCGACGGCGCCAACCAGGTGTTTTATTTTCATCAGAATCCGTTTACTGAAACCGGGGACAAAATGGCATTCATGGGCGATGCGGAACAAGGCCGCTGCGCGTTTACCGTGGACTTCAACACCCTGGATGTGCGTCAGGTAACCACCGTCAACACAGGATTTGAGGTGGTGGCGCCGAAGAGTCGCATACTGTATTACCTGAGCGGCGACCAGGTGTTCGGCACGCACCTGGATACCTTGGAAACACGCGAAATCGCCCAGGTTCCCCCGCACTACAAGTGGGGCCGGGGGTTGTCCGTCAACGCGGACGAAACCCTGTTGGCCGGCTGTTACTGCATGGGTGAGGAACAGTATTATACCTCGAACCTCCCGAGGGACGAATGGATTCGAGACATCTGGGAGGCCAAACTGCCCAACGCGCTCTATACGATTGATATTCAGAGTGGCACAGTTCATGAAATCTACCAGGTAAATGAATGGCTCGGCCATGTGCAGTTTTCCCCGACGGACCCCGGACTCATTCTGTTCTGCCGTGAAGGGCCTGCCCGCGAGGTAGAGCGTCTGTGGACTCTCCGCGCCGACGGTACGGAACTCCGCAAACTCCATAATAAGAAATATGCCCGTGAAATCCAGACCCACGAATTCTGGTCCAGAGACGGCACGAAGGTCTGGGTTGATTTCCAGTTGCCGCGCATGTCCGCACGAATTGTTCCGTTACTGGAGGCGGTGACCTATCCTCGGTTTTTTCTAGCCTCAGTAGACGCCCAAACCTTGGCCTTGAAAAAATATTCCTATCCCATGCGATATGCCTCACGGCATTTCAACACCTCTCCGGACCACACCCTGTTCTGCGGTGACGGCGAGGGCGGCACCTTTCGTCTATGCCCGTCGGGCAAATGGATCTTTCTCTACAAAATCGAAGGCGACAACATCCACGTTGAAAAACTATGCAGCATGGAAGGGCACTCCTACGCGCCCGCCTGCGAACCCAACACCCATTTCTCGCCCGACGGCAAGTGGGTCGTCTTTCAATCTGACGCGGGCGGCGCCCCGCAGGTGTATGCGGTCAGCGTGGGGAAAGGTAACGGATAGTTTTCGTGACCGCTTGGCACCGTTGGAATATGTAGAACAGTAATAAAGGCACCTTTAGAGTTCAAACTTCGGTTTGGGGCGGCATGCAAAAGGTTCGGGCGGTCTAAAAGGAAAACTTTACGCCGGCGTAAATGTTGGTGTTGTCCTGAAACTGTCCGAAGAAACTCGTGCGACTGTTGCCGAGAAAGATGTTACCCCCTCCTTCAATCATAAATTGATCATTTATTTTATAGTTAATAGTGGGTCGCAGGTAGGCATCTGAATCCGACGGGCTGAAATAACCAAAAAAAGACAGAATCAGGTTCTGGTTCATCAGCAACTTGGTCAAACGCAAGGTGACCACATGCCGGTCCTGGTCCCGGGCAGCCATGAAAAAAGGCAGGGTGTTACGATAAGCGCCATACTCCATCATGTGTTCGAGGTAATACTGCATGCCTAAGGTCAGTTCCCGCGCGATCTCGCGTTCATAGCCGAGCAATACACGGAACTCGCTGTTATTGATGAAAGCATTATCGCCACCCTGGTCTTGATAGGAATCATAATAGCCGACTTCAACACTGCCGACCCCCTTGCCCAGCGTACCGCGCAGACTGGCGCCATAAGCGCGCAGTTTTGGAAATACCGACCGTGTGGGCACCAACTGCATGCCTCCCGGGCTTTTCCAGTACCCTGAATACCCATAAAATGCCAATTGGGTGCTGCCTATGTTTCGATATAAACGCAGGGCGAATTCATCATCCTCAAACCAGTCTTCGGGTTTGTTCGTGCGAACCTGGTTGTCGCTGCCGACCGTACGCCCGTGAAGGGGACTGTAATAACTGAAGCGCTTTCCCGTAATATGCCGGTCCGAATTGAATAGCGGCGAATAGACGACTTCCACATTCATCCAGTCGTTAAACCAACCGAGGCGCAAGGCATTTGACGGCGCTTTCAGGTATTCCACATTCCGCCCGCTGAAGAAGGACACCCTGGAACTGGCCAACGACAACCGTATCCAGGAGATATTGCCGACCTTGCGGGAGCTATTGAAGCGCCGGGCCAAGGTGGTCGCCGTATCATT
>JAKLHG010000610.1 GCA_022710255.1 Candidatus Hydrogenedentota bacterium | reverse complement strand
AGCGTTCGTCAGAAAGGTAGTCCCTCGCTTTTACCACCTCGACCCCGGGAACCTTAAGGTTCCAGCTTTTGGGGTCCTCAACAATGATGTAGGTATCCATAGTCTCCTGGCGGAGTTGTATCCAACACAACTTTATTGCATGCGCCGTTTTAAAGGAAGGCGGAACAAATCAGAGGAATGAAACAGAAATTTGCGGGTTTCGCCCGGGCCATTCCGCCCCAAAACCATCGTGCTCGAACACCCTATGGGGCGATACTGTACATGAAGGTGCGGCTGAATTCAACTTATCCTACCTCCAGGTTTGCCGCCCCAAAAGAACGGCGTACCTTCCTATTGTTCAATACGGTTCCGGCGCGTATAATACCCGGTAACGTCTCAACCTGAAAGGAGATTCCCCAGTGTACAAATCCATCACAGTGGTTCTTGTTCCTCTTCTGGCATGTTGTTTTACCGCCATGGCGGCGGACACGTTCACACTCCATGTGTCGCCCGGGGGTAACGATGGGTGGCAGGGCTATCGGGCGGAACTGGACGCAACCGGTACGGATGGCCCCCTGGCCACGCTCTCCGGGGCCCGTGACCGCTTGCGGGCCCTTCGCGCGAGTGGAGAACTGCCTGCGGATGCGCCGGTCCAGGTGCTGGTGCACGGCGGGGAATATACGATTACAGAGCCATTAATATTTGAGCCTCAGGATTCAGGAACGGCGACCGGACCCGTAGTCTATACCGCCGCTCCCGGCGAAAAACCGGTGCTTCATGGCGGACGCCGCATCAAGGAATGGCGTGTTGAAAACGGTGTGTGGGCGGCCGATGTGCCTGAGGCAACATCGGATTCCTATACGGTGGGCGCCTTTTGGGTCAATGGCGACCGCCGCGATGCGGCCCGCTATCCCAAGGCCGCCCATACCGCCGGGGACTATCCCGCGCCATCGGATTTCTTTTATGCCGACGGTCCGGTGATGGAGAAGAAGGCGGATTCAGACGAGGAGGTCAAAAGCAGTACCCGCTTCCGGTTCCGCGAAGGCGATGTAAAACAATGGGAGCACCTTGATGAAGCCGTGTTCGTCGTATTCCATTCCTGGGCGACCTCACTGCACCGGGTAAAGGCCTTGGATTTGCAGCAACGTATTGTGGAGTTCACCGGTCCCGCGAGGTGGCATTTCACTTATTGGACCAACGACCAGTGGTACTTTGTGGACCACTTGCTGGATGCACTGGAACTTCCCGGCGAGTGGTGTTTGAGCCGCAAAGACGGCGTGCTGCATTATCTGCCTAAACCCGGTGAAACCCCGGAAACGGTGGACGCGGTTATTCCACTGGTGCGTCAGTTTATTCTTCTGCAAGGCCGGCCGCAGGAGGAATCCTTTGTCTCCCATCTCCACTTCAAGGGCCTTTCCATGCGTTACGGCGATTGGCCCATCGGCCCGTCGGGCCACAGTGACGGGCAAGCCGAAGCCAGCGTTGAAGCGGCGATTCAGGCGGTCGGCGCCCGTGATTGCCTCTTTGAAGGCTGCGAAGTGTCGCATGTCGGCGGTTATGGCGTGTGGTTGCGTGAAGGCTCCCAGAACAACCGTTTGCAGCGTTGTGCCTTGACTGATTTGGGTGCAGGTGGCTTGCGTATCGGAGAAACGGCAGACCCGGCGACGCCCGCGCAGGCGGTTTCCCATAATGTCATGGACAACTGCCTGCTTCATGACGGCGGACGCATCTACCGCAGCGCGGTAGGGGTATGGATAGGGCGCAGTTCCTTCAATACCATCTCCCACAATGAGATTTGCGACTTCCGGTATTCTGGCATTTCAGTGGGATGGTCCTGGGGCTATGCGCCGAGTTCCGCCAATCATAACGTCATTGAGTATAACCACATTCATAATCTGGGCAAGGGACAGTTAAGCGATATGGGAGGCATCTACACGCTGGGCATCTCGCCGGGAACCGTCCTGAGAAACAACTATATCCACGATATCCTTTCCAACGGGAACATCTCCGGCGGCTGGGGGCTTTATACCGATGAAGGCAGTTCTGAAATCCTGCTTACCCATAATGTGGTGTACAACACGCGTACGGGCGGTTTCCATCAGCACTACGGCCGGGAGAACCGGGTGGTCAACAATATTTTCGCCTTCTCGCAACGGGACCAGTTGATTCGTTCGCGTGATGAAGACCATGTATCCTTTTTCTTTGAGAATAATATCGTCTGCTTCAGCCGGGGGAATCTGCTGGGCAGTACCTGGAAAAACGGCAACTATGTATTAGACAAGAACTGTTATTGGGATACCTCCGGCCGTGAGATTACCTTTGCCGGGAAATCCTTCGCAGAATGGCGGCAGGCCGGCTATGACACCCACTCGGTCATCGCGGACCCCGGTTTCGCGGACATAGAAAATCGGAATTTTGCGCTGTCCCCGGATTCACCCGCCGTGGCGCTGGGATTTGAGCCTGTCGATGTCAGCGAGGCCGGGCTCTATGGCGATGAAACCTGGGTGTCCCGCGCTAAAAACGTCTCTCGCATCCCCGCTCCGCCCAAAGAGGAATGACTCCCGCCGCCGCCATGAGTTCCGTTCGGGATAATGACGGCTTTGACATCCGCGAAGACCGCTTTGACTATGCCGGGTGCGATGGCGTGTCCCGTTCTTCCATCCGG
>JAKLHG010000061.1 GCA_022710255.1 Candidatus Hydrogenedentota bacterium | reverse complement strand
AGCGGGAGAATCGGGCAGCACTGTACTGATAATCAAACCGCCTGCGGAGTCCAGCCCCCAATACTCGGCATAATCCTCCGCCAGCGGTTGCGTCAACACACCCAGCCACGCCTCTTCCGTTTCTTCCGTCTCAGTCCTATTTTCAGGTGGACGATCTATATAGTGGGAAAATAAATCGCTCTGAAATACCATCGGATGACCGCTTCTGGTATACAAATCACCGCCTTCACCCACGCTTAATTCAAAACCGGTAACCCCGACCACTTCTCCGTGCGCATTGATAACCGGTCCTGTGACATATCCCAAACGAAGAGCATTATCAAGGCAATATGCGGTTCTCGGTTCCTCGATAATTGCGGAAATGCGGGCGACGATCAAACTATGATGGAAATCCATGGTTTCGCCCATGAGCCCCAGGACAGCCACTTCCTGCCCAATCTCCAAACTGGATCCCCGTGTAAATCGAACAAAGGGAAGATTCAAAGGCTCTTCCGCGGCTATCTTCAAAAAAGCGACATTGATGTCCTTCGGTTTCTCAAGCAATGTTGCTTTGTATTCCACTTCGCGGTCATCCCGTTGCATGACTGCACGGAAGTTGGCAGTCGTTATATTTTCCCGTTGCAGGTGGCCATTGGACAACAGCAGGCCTTCCGGCGAAACCACCAGCGCAAGGGCATTGCCGTTCTGCTGCTGCAGTTCGCCTGTGCGCGGATCGGCAACTTCCTGAGTGAATTTCAGGATGCACAGCGATGGGGCCCAATGGGCATAAGCTCGCTGCAGGATTTCTTGAGTAAAGACCGTTGCGCCTGCAGTGGAAGCCAATAACAAAGCGATGGTAACGCCATATCCGGTGTATCTACTCCGCATGCTCAAGGATCTCCTTGTCTATGGTGGTCTCAGAAATGCCTTTGCTGTTTATCAATACATACCGGGTAAGCGCCCCGCGTTGAACGAACAGCATGACGAGGTCTTTCTTTTGTTCAACGCACGCAGCATACAATTGGGAAAACTGAGAGAGGGAAACGATGGCAGTCTTATCCAATTCAAGGATGATATCGCCAGGTGTTAAACCGGAAACGGATGCAACAGCCCCCGGGAGACAACCCGAAACCAACACGCCCGTTTTTCCTGCCAATTGTGCCCGCCTGGCAAGTTCAGGGGTCAATTCAGCCACCGTAAAGCCCCATTCCAGGAATTCCGCCTGCATGCCTTTGGAAGAGAACTGTTCCTCCGTAACGGCGGCAACCTCAAGTTGCTCATCGCCCCGAAGCAGTGTTAAAACCGTCTTTTCCCCGACAGGAAGGTCCGCAATTGTTTTACGCACCGAGGACAGGTCTTCTTCAAACCGGGCATTTACGGTTTTTCCATTGACCGCGGTAAGAACATCACCGGGGCGGATATCCGCCTCCTGGCCCGAAGAAAGCGGCACCACATCAGCAATGACCACTCCTTGAAGGGAGGGATTATCTGTTTTCGCCTTCATTTCCTGAAGACGGAGCCCCAGCGAACTTCGCCGTACGCGCCCGTCCTTAATGATAGCGTCAATAACTTCACGGGCACTGTCCATGGGGATGGCAAAGCCAAGATTTTCCGCACCCATCAGAGTCAACGTATTGATACCTACAACTTCTCCTTCCAAGTTCACAAGCGGGCCGCCGCTGTTGCCTCGGTTGATGGCGGCATCGGTTTGAATCCAATTATTATATTGTCCGACCGCCCCTGTAGAATCGCCCAGATACCGGTTTGTGACACTTACAATACCGAGTGAAACACTACGGGCAAGGCCATGTGGGCTGCCCATGGCTAAAACCATCTGTCCTGATTCAAGTGCGGAGGACTTCCCCAATTTGACACTGGACAATGCGCCGCCCGGCTCCAGTTTCAGAACGGCAATATCCGTATCCGGGTCGGTGCCGACAACCTTGGCTTCCATTTCCGTATTATCACTTAATACACAAAGTACCTGGCTGCTTTCTCCGGCTACGTGCTCGTTGGTAACAACATACCCGTCCGGGGAAAAGATAAACCCACTTCCCACAGCCAATACCTCATGGCGCTGACCTTGTGCAAAAACCTCTTTCACCGGGCGGATGTGAACTAAAGCGGGTTCCACGGCATTTTTTGCGGATAGTACTTTCTCTTGAACACCAC
The DNA here is from genome assembly GCA_022710255.1 of Candidatus Hydrogenedentota bacterium. Classification (GTDB taxonomy): domain Bacteria; phylum Hydrogenedentota; class Hydrogenedentia; order Hydrogenedentales; family CAITNO01; genus JAAYBJ01. The sequence continues at coordinate 10,121 of JAKLHG010000061.1, read as the reverse complement.
TCATTGGAATCGTGCTACATCCATGCAGCAGCAAGAAAAATGAAATCAAGCAAACGCGCGGTCCATGACAGTGACATTCCGTGAGCCTTGCATATACAAATGCTTTCATTTCGGCACATCCTCTTCATGTTTAATGTCAAATGCCATCTCTTTCCCAGTGTATAAAAATTCAGACTCAGGGCAGAAGATATCAAGAAACAAGACAAAAGAATCAGACCCAAAGTGCGATATAAATCAGTTTTGATACCGGTAACATTGAATAGATGCAGTTTACACTTTTAAAGACATCGTTCTCCTTCTCAGGCTCTGGTCTAAAGCCTTCACAGGAGTTTTAATGCCCCGGGAACATACTGGCGTGTGCGGAGTACTAGACCCTTATAATCGGGAGGGACATCCGGTCATCCTGGCGTAAAACATGCGACAACACTACCTGTTAATGTGTCATCTTCCCAAACTGGAGTCACTAACTGCAGGCTCACCACAATCTTTTTTGACGGGGATAAAAATAAATGTACCGCAGTCACATACGTTCCACATACTCACCGGTTCTTGTGTCCACTTTTACTTTATCGCCTTCACCCAGGAACAGGGGAACCTGAATCGTTGCGCCCGTTTCCAAAGTAGCAGGTTTCTTGGCTCCACTTGTGCGATCCCCCTGAACGCCCGGGTCTGACTTTGTAATGGTAAGCACTACATGGGACGGTACTTTCACGCTTATGGCTTTGCCATCATAAAACATAATGGAAATATCAGAATTTTCTTTTATCCATAGGGCACTGTCACCCACGACATCCGCATTGACCGCCAGCTGCTCATAGGTTTCATGTTCCATGAAGTGAAATTGAGTGCCATCATTGTACAGAAACTGCCAGCGCTGTTCCTCAATACGCGCCTCTTCAAATTTTTCTCCGGATCGAAAGGTCTTTTCCAGTACCCGTCCGGTCAGAAAGTTCTTGAACTTTGTGCGAACAAATGCGCCTCCCTTGCCCGGTTTTACGTGTTGGAATTCAACAATTTCCATTAAGTCACCATCAAGTTCAATTACCATTCCATTTCTAAAATCTGCTGTTGAAATCATACTTAAAGTATCCGTAATTCTTTTGATGTTAAGGTTAACACTTCACTGCCATCATCGGTAACCGAGACCAAATCCTCTATGCGCACGCCGCCTTGTCCCGGTATATAAATGCCCGGTTCCACAGTTATTACCATTCCTGAAGCCAATCGACTATCCGATTCCGCATTCAATCTGGGATTTTCATGGACTTCAAGGCCAACCGCGTGTCCTGTCCCATGTCCGAACTGCAGGCCATAGCCTGCGGACTCAATCACTACACGGGCGGCTCTATCCACATCACGGGCATTCGCCCCGGAGCATACCGAATTTAAGGCGTTTGACTGTGCACGGTATACGTACGCATAGATATCCGAAAACCAACTACCGGGTATCCTACCGAAAACAAAAGTCCGGGTCAAGTCCGAGCAGTATCCTTCCAGAACGCATCCACAGTCAACCAATACTATGTCCCCGATTTCCAAAGACTTAGGTCCCGGCTTGCCATGGGGAAGTGAACTTCGGGCACCGAACAGAACAATAGTATCAAAGGAAGGGCCTTGCGCGCCACGTTTCCGAAACTCAAACTCCAGCGCCGCGGCAAATTCATTTTCACGCATACCGCATTTTACCGTTCCAAGCACACATTCCAAAGATTCCTCCGCAAGGCGGCTCGCTGCCCGTATACAGTTCACCTCGGCGGGTTCCTTTATTTCCCGCAACTTTCTGCACAATTCCGGAACGGGTTTTAATGAACCGGGGAAAGCTGATTTTATCGTATCATACTTGGAAACAGTGATACATCCGGGATCAAAGGCCGCCTGCTTGACGCCAGCATGCATGAGGTGTTCCCCAAGTCGATGGTCAAAACTTCCTTTGCAGATTACCGGAGTGGCCCCTGAGGTTAATAAACTCGCCTGTTCCGCATATCGGAAATCACATAAGAGCAGGGCTTCTTCTCTGGTAATCAACACTCCCGATGTGCTTCCAAAAAATCCGGTCAGATACGCATTATCCGGCGGGGAAACGCTGAAGAATGCGTCACATTCGTGTTCAGCCAGTTGTTGCCTGAGTAAATCAATGCGAACGTTATAATTGAAAGCATCCATACAATGTTCCTTTGGAGTGATGCATCGTTCACAGCAAATACTATTCTGTCTTTCTTAATCAACAGTCACAGGGCGCCCACCTTTTGCCGCGGATTTCCAAGCGGCTTCCGTGACTTCGATTACGCGCAATCCACATACGGCCGGGGTTTCAGGCTGAGCCTTGCCTTGAATAGCTTCGACAAAATTGGAATCAGGATTACCGGCATATTTTGGAGCCTTAACGGATACACAACGTCCCCGCGCATCCTGTTGTGTCAATCCAATGCCTTGCCTTAAATAAAAAGCGCCTTTGCTGCCCACAATGGTATGGTCTTCATACCATGCGGGGGCATTGCCAATTATGGACAGATTCCCTATGGCGCCGTTTTCAAAGCGGAGGGTCAGGGCCGCATTGATATCCACGTCGGTATCGAAATTCATCTGTAACGCGGAAACTTCACGGACCTTCATGGCGGTAACCCACATCAAAATATCCACAAGATGGCTTCCGGAATCGTTCAACTGTCCGCCACCGGAAAGGGATGGTACCTGGCGCCAGGTATTTCGAGTAAGTCGAAGCCACTCCTGACAGAGTACAGCCTGCACAAATTGAACTTCACCAATGGCGCCTTTTCCTATTTGCGAACGCATATAGCGAAACATGGGATCATAGTGACGCTGGTAGGATATCATCAATACGCGACCGCATTTTTCCGCTTTTCTGATCAGCGCTTTTGCATGCTGTATGGTACAAACCATTGGCTTCTCTGTTAGTACATGAATCCCCGATTCCAGCGCGTCATTTATCTGACTGTAATGCACCGTGTGGGGGGAAAGAATAACAACTCCGTCCAATGGTTCTCGTTTCAACATCTCCTTGTAGTCCCGATATGACGGCAGATTTTCAGCACCTTCGCAATTCCTGCAAAAACGTCTTAACGATACCCGACTGGGTTCGGTAAGTGCCGCCACTTTTGCCTTTCCGGTCGCCATGAGACGCTGATAGTGTCCTTGAGCTATACCACCTGCACCGATAAAACCAATCCTTAGATTTTCTTTCATTGCGGGAATACTCCATATCGGTAATGATTCAGCGATTCATACCTGTCTGGTTTATGATTTTGTAAATGCGGTGTTCTCTTCTATTCTGTCCGTTGCTTTGACAGTAATTCCCGATAGGTTTCCAGGGTGGAAGCAACCATGCGTTCCACGGAAAAGTTTTTCCTGGCAAGCGCCTTGCCCCTTTCGGCCATCTGTAAGGCTTTGTCACGATTGCCCAGAGAAAACAGTATCGCCGCGGCCAGGGCACCCGGATCTTTTGATGGAGAGAGCATACCTGTAACCTCAGGAATAACCATCTCCCGTGCTCCACCCGCTTCCGTGGCCACTACCGGCGTACCCGCATACAAAGCTTCCAGAATGGAGGTGCCCAGTCCTTCAGACCAGCTGGATGAAACATAGAGATCGGCACTGCGGCAGATACCGGGAGCATCATCACGGTGACCAAGAAAAGAGACCGCCGGAGCGATGCCCAAGGAAGAACTGCGTTCTTTTAAAGTCTGCATCAGGGGACCCTCTCCTGCGATACACAAACGCGCCTCCGGGACTGACGTCCGTACCAGGGCAAAGGCTTGCAGAAGATTATCATGGTCCTTATGTTCAACAAGGGACCCGGCAGAAAATAAGAAGGGAACCTTCTCCGGTATTCCCAAAGAGCCCCTGGGAACGGCTGTCATAAGCGCTCGCTCCGGATCTACGGCACTATGAACGGTTTTCAATTGTGACGAACCAAGTCCGAAAATGCGCAGGGTATCATGTACGGTCTGAGAAACACATAAAATACGGTCGGCCGTGTTGTATTTATAACGGTTCAGAAAACCATGGCGCGGCATGAAATTTACCCGCCGTGAAACCACAAGAAAGCTCGGCGAACCTAGGAACTTAGCCAGAACGGCAATGCCATGAGCATGACTCGAATGGGTATGAATGATATCCACGCCGAACTCAGTCGTAATACGGGCGAGGCGAAACGCGGAGTACAAATCAAATTCTCCGCGTAGTGGCAATGTAATCCGGCGCAGTGTTTCCATCCCGGGGAGAATGGATACGAAAGGTTGAGACGGCTTGCCGATAAGAATATTGTTTACTCCATGCGCCGAAAGTCCGCGCACCAGCCATGAGGCCTGCTGTTCGCCGCCACGGAACCCGCGTTGTTCATCCAGGTGCGCTACTGTAATCATTCACCCCGTCCATTACTGCTATTTTTTTTAAACGACTCCAACATCGCCATGTATACCTCTACCGTACGCCGGACGAAAGTGGTGCTGCTAAACTCTCTGCATACCCGTTCACGCGCATTTTCACCCATTTCCCGGCACAGTTCAGGAGATTGTGCCAGTGTTTTAATTGCCTTCGCCAGCGGTTCAACCGTACCATGGGGAACCAAAAACCCCTCCTTGCCGTCATCGATAATTTCGTGAAGTCCGCCGTAATCCGAAGCTACAACTGGAATGCATACAGCCATTTGTTCTTTCATGCTGAAGGACGACGTATCGCAGTCTATGGACGGTTGCGTTCCGATATCAAACGCCTGTACGCAATATTGCATATCCGTTCGGAAGCCATGGAAACGCACTCTAGATGAAATCCCCAAATCTTCGGCCATTTGCCGTAGTTCCTTTTCCAATACCCCCTGTCCAAACACCAGTATGATTAGATTCGGAATTTCTTCTTTCAAAAGGGCAGCCGCTTCAAACAGGAAACTGTGACCCTTTGCCGAAACCAACCGCGCCACAATACCGCATACAAAGTCTGTAGGTTTACAGTTGAATTCCTGTCTCGCCCTGAAACGTGCGGATTCATCCCGTTGGTACAGGTCCGTATCCACACCGTTGTGAATGGAACAAAGTCTTTCCGCTCTAAAGGCCGGATGCTGCGCAAGGGTTTTACGGACGGTGTCGCACACTACAATCTGAAAATCCGTCAGCCGGCGGTTTAGGAGGATGTTAGCCGGATTCGGGCTGACGGCATAGGTATTATGCCGTGTCCGCAGCAGGGGGATGGTGTGCCCTGAAATCTGGTTGGCAAGGGCCATGGTCCAATGGTCCTGAGACCCATTCACATGAATAATATCAGGATGATATCGGCGTAAAAACGTTCCCGCCGCACGTAAGTCATTTATCCATGCGCCGGGCCGCACGCCTCCTTTGAAAAGAAAACGGTCATAGGTAAAGGCATCATGGCAGGTTTGTTCAATGAGAACACTTCCGGGGCGGCACCCAATGGTAACGCGGTGTCCCAATGCATGCAAACCGGCGGCCAGTGTCGATATATACCGCACTTGGCCACCGCCCTGTAAGTGAGGGTCAGCGACGAAGATATGTAAAGACGAAGCCTTCATATTACAAGGTTCTGCTCGTACCATTTCCCCCCGTATTCATTATCCCCTGTGAAATGGCTATAAATATGACGACCGCAAAGTATCTAATACCTATACACGCGGACTGAAGTAACCCACACGGTTCTTTCGGGGTGAAAAAAGCGGTGGGCCTAACCATCTTGTCTGTTTGTGGCAGCCTTATCCTGTGAGGTATTCTCTTCCTCTGTGGGCATAGCAGGTTTTTCCGCTTCTTCTGCCGAGGTCAGCGCGTGTTCACGGAGCATTGTCGCAATGCGCTGATTGGTTTCATCAAGATATTCCATGGCATCAGAAAGTTCTGTCTCTATTTCAGAAAAATCTTCTGCACGGGTTATAGTGATTTTGCTCTTTTTTGACATTAACTATCCCTTTGCCGCATATAAACCGATGAAGGTAAAATTTACCGAACCAGCAACACAGGGCAAGGTGCGTGGTTAATGGTGTAAGAGGTGGTGCTGCCGAGCATCAATTCACGCAATTTGCTGTGTCCAAAGGCACCCATGAGAATGATGCCTGCCAGAATGTCTTTTGCAAAGGCCACAATTTCCACGCCCGGTTCACCGGTCTTACGCTCATAGGATACGTTGATGGTGTGGCTTTGTAAATATTCCTGGACCTCTTGCTGCAGATAGTCGGAAGAAGCCTCTCCCACAATTAGCACGTGCATTTCCCTGTCTGTCTTTTCTGCCAGAGCGGCACCGAAACGGAGAGCCTTTTTCGCGTGAGAGGAGCCATCATAGGCCAAGACAAAATGCTGGGCGCTGGGCTCGTCACGCCCAGTAATGAGAACGGGAACAGAGGCGCGCCTTACCACGGCTTCCGTGGTGGACCCAATAAGTCCATCCAAGAACTGATTATGTTCGCCCGCCCTTCCCATAATGATCATATCCACCAGTTCAGATTTTTCACAGATCATGCGCGGAACGATGCCTGTTTGCAAGCACGTTTCACAAGGTATCCCTTTTTTCTCACATAACTTGCCGGCATAGGCCAGGGCCGTCTTGCCCCGTTCTTCAAGCAACATGGAAATACTTCCCTGGTAATTTACATAAGGAGCGGTGCCCAGGGAAGAAGCCAGGTCACGAAGTAGGGGCCCCTCCAGCAATTTGATGTCTACCACATGCAACGCGAGCAGGGACGCGCCTTGTTCTTCAGCCAGTGCCACCGCATAACGCACACCGATTTCCGCGGCGCTGCTGCCATCAGTCGTAACCATAATTCGTTTAATCATGGAACCGTCCTTTTTACAGCACATTTGCGACATGCTGTGCAAGACACCGTTTTACCGCGTCAATTCTCCAAAATTATGCAGCATGGTGATACCGTCCCATTGGCTCTTTTCAGGATGAAACTGAACAGCATAGAGATTACCCTGTCCTACCATGGCCGGGAAGTCCAGGCCATAATTGCACCGAGCCAGTATAACACGTTCATCCTCTGGAACCGCATAATAACTGTGAACAAAATAGGCGTAAGGTTTATCACTGACACCGTTGAGCAGACAAACATTTTGTCCAGGCGTGGGCTGGAGCAAATTCCAACCCATATGCGGTACTTTTAGCCCTGAAAGGCGGGCATCCGGAAACCGACGCACACGACCTTTTAAAATGCCCAATCCTGGTGAACCAGCGCCTTCATCACTGTATTCGAAAAGGAGCTGCAATCCTACGCAAATTCCCAGGAAGGGACGCCCGCTTACCGCCACGTCCTTTACCAACCCATCGAGTCCTCGTGCGACCAGGCCGTCATAACAATCTTTAAAAGCACCTACCCCGGGCAAAACAACCCCAGAAGCCTGTGCAATGACTTCTGCATTGTCGGTAATTTCAGCGACTATACCGACCTTTTCAAAGGCTTTTTGAACACTTCTCAAATTGCCCATTCCATAATCTACAATAGCTATCATAATTCAAGCATTCCCTTGGTGGACGGTACTTCTTTAACGCGGGGGTCTAGGGTCATGGATTGTCGTGCAGCACGGCCGAAGGCTTTGAACAGTCCTTCGAGGCAATGATGAAGATTACCGCCATATCTGAGTTCCAGATGCAGGGAGATACGGGCGTTCATAGCCAGGGCCCTGAAAAATTCTTCCGCCAGCTCGGCGTCGAATCCTCCCGGACTGCCTGCCGGCAGTTCAGCCCGGAATACAAGAAAAGGCCTGCCGGAAATATCAATGGCCGCTTCAGCAAGGGTTTCATCCATCGGGATAACCGCGTGCCCGTATCGTGTTACACCTTTACCGTCGCCGATGGCCTGGCGAAAAGCCTGTCCCAGGCATATACCTGTGTCTTCCACCGTATGGTGGGGGTCTGTCTCCAAATCTCCCGTTGCGTGAACCGAAAGGTCAAACAACCCGTGTCGTGCGATATGGTCAAGCATATGATCAAAAAAGCCCACACCTGTTTGTATATCGGACTTCCCGCTCCCATCTAGGGTAATACGCAAATCCACACAAGTTTCATTGGTTTGACGGGTAATATGTGCTTCACGGGAACGATATTTTGTCATTACATGTCTCGCTTTATCTACCTATACGCAGGCGGTCAGAAAGGAGTTTCGGCAGGTGGGCCTCCCTGACGCGTTGGCTGGCGCGTTCCACATCATAGGAAGTCCGTATCAATTCAAAGGTGCGCGTTTCCGTATCATACAATCCGAAAGACGCATCCGGATTATTATCCCGGGGTTGGCCAACGGACCCGGGATTAATGAAATATATTTTTTCTGGATCCAAGACGATAGGGCCGTCGATGTTGGCAGCATCCTTTCCATCGGCGGTGAATACGGCGGGCGTATGCGTATGTCCTATAAAACAGACATTACAGTTTTGTTCATCCATGAAGTCCAAATGCATTGCGGCATCACGCCAAGAAAAAAGATATATGTTGTGATTTTTAGGCGCGCCATGCACAGCGACAAACTCACCATAGTTCAATGCATCGGGCAAACCGTTCAGCCACTCCGATGTCTCTTCCGTGATGTGTTCCCGGGTCCAGAGTACTGCATCGAGAGCATATTTATTAAACCCCCACGGCTCTTCAATACCACACGCCACGGCATCGTGGTTGCCCAACACCGTTTGAATGTTCCGTTCCGTAATCATGGCGACACATTCATTAGGCATCGCGTTGTAACCGACGACATCGCCGAGGCATGCAATTTGGTCCACTCCCGACTTGTCCGCCTGTTTCAGCACGGCCTCCAAGGCGTCTATGTTCGCATGTACATCCGAAAGTATCGCGTATAACAAAATTTTCAGGCTCCCAGTTGGATTCCAAATCCGCCCGAATACATGACAAACGCACCATAAACATCGGGAGAACTTATATAACTCCGCTGCCCTGTCCCATACCTTGATGGGGAGGCTGACGCTTTCTATCCTGAACCGTACGGTATCCGTTTGCGAATATGTCCGTCCGTATTCTCAGGGAAATATTTTCGCTTAAAAGCGGGGGCACGCGTACGCAGCGAAATCACACTCATATTTTGCACATTGAAGGATACCTATATCAAGTGACAGTATTCGTACTGAAGCACAAGATCTGTCGTTGTTCTTGCTGCGAACACAAAGGGAAGTACAACACCGTTCCTCGCTCAAGTAAATCAGTATCAGGGCAAGATAAATCAACTGTGTTCACGGGGCCTATTGGCCAGATGTTTGAGATGGTAAAGAAGAGTCTGTGCCTCCCGGGGCGTAAGAGCGTCCGGTTCCACCTGTTCTAATTCCTTTTCCACCTGGCTGGGTTCTTGAGCAGAAGGCGGTGCGAAGAGATACATCTGCATCGGTACAGAGTCCGGGCCTGTGGCACCGCCGCCAGACTCAAGGGACTGGAGTATTTCGCGGGCGCGTTTGAGCACCGCCGGGGGCAATCCTGCCAGTTTGGCTACTTGAATGCCGTAACTGTGATCGGCCCCTCCGTCAATTACACGGTACAGGAACACAATGGTATCCTGCCAGTCACGAACTGCCACATTAACGTTTTTTGCGTGTTCCAGTTTCTCCCCGAGTTCTGTTAGTTCGTGATAATGCGTGGCAAATAATGTACGGGCACGAACGGTGTCGTGAATATGTTCAGCCACGGACCAGGCAATACTGATGCCGTCATAGGTGGAGGTGCCGCGCCCTATTTCATCCAATACCAACAGGCTGTTTTCGCTGGCAGTGTTCAATATGGCGGCTGTTTCTATCATTTCCACCATAAATGTACTTTCTCCACGCACCAAATTGTCCGAAGCGCCCACCCGTGTAAAAATACGGTCCACCACACCAATCGCAGCAGCGGAGGCTGGAACATAACTTCCCATTTGCGCCATAAGACAGATAAGGGCGACCTGGCGCAAATACGTAGACTTCCCGGCCATGTTTGGCCCTGTCATAATCAGCATTCTTGCGCCCTTGGTTTCGACATGGGTGTCATTTGGCACAAATTCCCCCTGCCGAGTCAAGACTTCAACAACCGGGTGTCTGCCGTCCTTGATATGGATTTCGCCGGAGACGTTAATTTCCGGACGGCAATAGTTATTCGTAACGGCTGTTTCCGCTAATGATGCCAGGACATCCAGT
>JAKLHG010000609.1 GCA_022710255.1 Candidatus Hydrogenedentota bacterium | reverse complement strand
CAGAGCCAGAGACGGTGCCCGTCACGTAGCACGACGTTATGGTGCCGCCTTCCAAGTTATGCCCCACCAGCCCGCCGACATCACTAGAGCCCGTGACCGCGCCCGTCGCGTAGCAAGACGTTATGGTGCCGCCACAGTTTTCCCCCACCAGCCCGCCGACATAATGACCAGTGCCAGAGACCGTGCCCGTCGCGTAGCACGCCGTCACCGTGCCAGCGTTACCCCCCACCAGCCCGCCGACATGATCAGATCCCGTGACCGCGATATTTTCCGCGCCCAGATTGCGAATCTCGCCGCTGCTGCCCACCCGGCCGAAGAGACCGCCTGAAATGACGCCATTGCGCATCACGCGCCCGCCACCGTCGAACACGCCTGTGAAGCTCGACGTCGTATAGTTCCCTACGGGCGTCAGGGACGCTCCCACGAAATCAATATCTGCCGTCAGCACAAACTGTTTGTCCCAATCCGCCGATGTGGCGGCGAGTGTGTTCCAGTCGGCGACCGTCCCTATTTGGTAAGGGTCGGCCTCCGTGCCCGCTCCGCCGCTGTAGGTTGCCCCATAAGCCGCCTGTACAATTGCCATTACGACAATAATCGTTGCTGCCATTCCGTTTCGCTGGTTCATTTCTTTTCTCCTCTGTTTTCTTGTCTCCACTCAAAACAATATTATCTCACCATCGAGAACGTAAGTATGCCATAGATATACCCTGCGCAAACAAAAAATATGCCGTTGAGGTAGTCTACATGAGGAGGGGTGTGCGAAATGCAATTTCGTGGTGATCCGGACGGCTGATACGCTGTGAGTGTGACTCTGGATTCCCGCTTTCGCGGGAATGACGGTTGCTTTGAGGCGTACAACGACTTCAACTTGCTATGCTTGCTGGTCTATCACAAAAAAAAGATTGATGTTCCGAGCCCGAAAATGTTTGACCGAACAGGATATGGGGTTATATAATCCATGCGTTGTTCAAGGGCTGAACATGTTGCGTGAAAGACTGTTCAGGACGGTTATATCCGTCTTGTCCCGAAAAAGGGATTCGAGGGAATGTTTTCTTATGAAAACCTGCCCGTCTTTATTTTAATTACAGGAAATATGGTATGCAAACTGCTGAACGATTAACGAAGATTCCGCCTTATTTATTTATGACGCTTCGGAACAAAATCAATGAAGCGCGTGGGCGCGGCGTGGATGTTATCAGTCTCGCTATCGGCGACCCGGTGGAGGCAACCCCGGACAACATTATAGAAGCGCTGGCCGAGGCCGCCCGGAATAAGGAAAATCACCGCTATCCAACGGATGAAGAATGGGGCATGTTGGCGTTTCGTGAGGCCGTAACGCGGTGGTATGCTCGGCGGTATGATGTTTCTCTCGATCCCAAAAAGGAAATTGTGGCGCTTATCGGTTCCAAGGAAGGCTGCCATCATTTTGCTCTTGGTGTTATCAATCCGGGTGATCTGGTGTTGGTAACGGACCCGGGCTATCCGGGATATAAACCGAGCATCTGGTTTGTTGGCGCCGAGCCTCACCCCATAGCGATGAAGGAGGAAAATAAGTTCCTGCCGGACTTGTCTGCCATACCTTCGGATGTGGCAAAGCGCGCCACCGCTTTCTATCTGAACTATCCCAATAATCCCACAGGCGCTGTGGCAACGGTTGAGTTCCTTACAGAACTGGTTGCCTTTGCCCGTGACTATGACATTGCAATTTGCTATGACAATCCGTACAGCGAAGTGGTGTTTAACGGGGAGCGGCTTAGTTTTCTGAGCATTCCCGGCGCGAAGGAAGTGGGCGTGGAACTGAATTCCCTGTCCAAGCCTTATAATATGACAGGCTGGCGCATTGGCATGGCCTGCGGCAATCCTGATATTGTGAAGGCGATGGCCACCTCCAAGGCCAACACCGACAGCGGTGTTTTTAATGCGGTGCAATATGCCGGCATTGAAGCGCTGGACAACTGTGACGCCTTCATCGGCGAAATGCTGGCTGTTTATGGGCGACGGCGCGCCAAAGTGCTGGCCACATTGAAAGACCTGGGTTGGCGCTACGACCCGCCTGCCGGGACATTTTATTTGTGGACGCCTGTTCCCAAAGGATTTACTTCTTCCGGGTTCTGCGATTTTGTGTTTGAAAAAACAGCGGTGGTACTGGCACCAGGCGCTGCTTATGGTGTTAACGGTGAAGGGTATGTCCGTTTTTCGCTGACCGTCGAAGATGATCGCCTTGACGAGGCGTTACGCCGGATGCGCGAAAAAATCGGCGTGGTTTCCTTTTAACATATTAAATTCATAAAGATTACTACCATGACAACCAAGTTGGATTTTGTAGAAGCGTCGCAAGTGCGGATTATTCCGCAAGGCGCATCCAAGCACGACACATTGGATATGTTGATTGAAGCGGTGTGCCGCAACCCGGTTATAACCGATTGCGATGCTTTTCGCAAGGCCGTGTATGAACGTGAGGCGGTGCAAAGCACAGGCATCGGTGGCGGCGTTGCCGTGCCCCATGTGCGCATCCCTGAAGTGACAAAAATGACCATCGCTCTGGGCATTGCGCCTGATGGCATTGATTTTGCCGCTCTCGACAATCGCCCCGTACAGATCATCGTACTTTTTGCCACCCCAAAAGATTCGGAAAAGACCTATCTGAGTTTGT
>JAKLHG010000608.1 GCA_022710255.1 Candidatus Hydrogenedentota bacterium | reverse complement strand
ACCATTCAAACACATCAGCTCCAGCAACGTCCCGATTTGCGGGAACGGGTCCACCACTTCTTCACGCTCATGTCGGCGCGAGCGGACCCGACGGTGGTTTCCCTCTTCCCGCCGGACTTCGCGTACCGCACGCCGGAAGAGCGGATGGCCTACCTCGGTTTTTACTGGCTGGCGAACAGCCACGCGCTGCTTGAGACCGCCGTGGCCCAGGCGGAACAAGGGGTGCGGGCTCCCCTCTTCGCCTTGTTATTGGAAGCCGACCTGTGCTCCGAGCAGGGCGATACGGCGCCGCTCTTCCGGGTCAATCCCACAGGGGTCTTGTTCAGTGAAAAGACAGCGCTGCGCCGGGTACCCCACGGCCCCGGACTCACCCACGTGAACGGCATCGCCTTCTTAAGCCGCCTCTGGCAGTATGACATGGCGGATTTGGTCAGGATTCCACAGCCGTTCTGATTCATGCCCGCTATCAGGTTGGTTCTACCCGCTGCCCGTAATAAGCATCCGCCCCGTGCTTGCGCTGGAAATGCTTTTCGAGCAGGAAATCCTCCAGTGGCTCCGCGCCGGGATTCAGTACCAGGGTATGCAATGCCATCCGGGCCAGTTCTTCCAGCACTTCCGCATTCTCGAAAGCCGCTTCCACCGTTCCCCCCCATACAAAAGGCCCGTGTCCCGCCACCAGTGCGGCGGGACAGTTCAGGGGATTGCCGTCCCCGAACCGGCGAACAATTGCCATGCCCGTGTGATGCTCATACGCCTCGACAACCTCCCGGGACGACGGGGGATCGACCAGCGGCACAGGACCGTTGAAATAATCCGCATGGGTAGTCCCCAGGCAGGGCAGGTCCCGACGGGCCTGAGCAAAACACGTGGCGTAATGGGAATGGGTATGAACTACGCCGCCAATGTCCTTGAAGGCCCGGTACAAGGCGAGGTGAGACGGCAAATCCACGGACGGACGCAACGCCCCTTCCACCACCGCCCCGGAAAGGTCCACAAGCACCATATGCTCCGGCTTCATGCTGACATAATCAATACCGCTCGGCTTGATGCAGACCAACCCGCTTTCGCGATCCAGGGCGCTTGCATTGCCCCAGGTCTGCGTCACAAGCCCGGACTGTTTCAGTGCCAGGTTGACCGCGCATACACACTGCCGCAGGTCATCAAGCATGACGCCTCCCTTCATTGATATTGGCCTTCTGTACCATCATTCGTCTTCCTCGTCCTGAAAGTCCCGGATGCGCGCGATGATCTCCTCCAGACCGGTCAGAGTCATCAAGTCGCGCCGAAGTCGGGCGATATGGGTCACCCCTTTCAAATACCCCGCATAATGGCGGCGGAACGAGAAAATGCCCTGCGGCTCGCCGCGAAACGCCACATGGCGGCGGAGATGTTCAATACACTTTTCCTTACGCTGCTCCAGCGTGGGCTCGGGCAGGAGTTCACCGCAGTCGAGGTACCGCCGCATAGTACGGAACACCCACGGCTGCATCATGGCGGTGCGCCCTATCATAACGCCGTCACACCCCAGATTAAAACAGGTTTCCGCGTCTTGGGGCGTGCGGATATCTCCATTGCCAATCAGGGGCAACCCCGGCGCCGCCGCCTTCACGCGCGGCAGCCAGGTCCAGTCCGCCTTTCCGGAATAGCCCTGTACCCGGGTACGGCAATGGACCGTCAGGTGCTGGACACCCAGGTCTTCAAGCATGCGGGCCAGGTCAAGGATGACGATGTTGCCCTCGTCCCAGCCCAGCCGCGTTTTTACCGTGACCGGCAGCGTGGTACCCCGCTGCACCGCTGCTACGGCAGCACATAAACGCGGCAGGTCCCGAAGCAATCCGGCGCCGTCGCCGCGATTCGCGATTTTCCGCACCCAGCATCCACAGTTCACATCAATAAAATCAGGACCAGCCTCCTGCGCCATCGCGGCGGCCCGTTCCATAGATGCCGGATTACTGCCATACAGTTGAATACCGATAGGACGTTCACTTTCCTCAAAGTCAAACTTGGACACTTCCCGCTTCACGCGGCGCACCACCGCCTCGCAACTGACAAATTCTGTATAGACGACATCGGCGCCATAGGCCTTGCACAAGCGTCGAAAGGGTGGATCACTGACGTCTTCCATGGGAGCGAGGCACAACGGTCGAAAAATCTCCGTCTTTCCAAAAAGCATGCGTTATATCCTGTTGAATATAAGTTGCCCGTCGACCAAATTACCCTTGTTTACGGATTTTCGTTTAAGCTGGCCGTACGGGAAGGGTCATGGAGTATATTCAGATAAATCTCCAGCACAGCCCCGGCATAGCGGTCCATGGTGAAGCGGGTCCGCGCTGTTTCCCGTGCTGCGATTCCATAGCGGCGCCTCAGGTCCGCATTTTCATAGAACAGGCGCATGGCGTCCCGTAGTTGCCTGGCGGAGCCATCGGTAACGATTCCGTCGGCCCCGGCGGTCACCATTTCCGGCAGCATGCCCCGGTTGGAGGTGATCATCGGTTTACCCATGGACATCATCTCGCGCACGGCGCGGCACGTGCCATCCGTTCCGGGCGTCAGAAACATGCCCGCGTCCATAGCCGCCAGGACGCCCGCATAGTCGTCCCCGTCCAGGTACCCGGTAAAATGCACACGGTTCTCGAGGCCCAGCGCCCGCACGG
>JAKLHG010000607.1 GCA_022710255.1 Candidatus Hydrogenedentota bacterium | reverse complement strand
TTGACTGAATAGGCTGGCTGTCTTTACCATGATGTCGTCCTCCGTGTTGATGTCGGATTGTGGTTTAAGGAAAAAAATTATTTTCCAACATCCGCGGAGGACATTCAAGTTATGATAAGACAAAACCTAATTTGGACAAGAGTGATCTGTAACCTTTATTTTCCTTAAACCAAGGTTTATCCACCGGTGCTGCCGGTGGTTGTTGATTCAGAGGTAATCCAGAGAGATGGCTGAAAGTCCTGATTTACCCACATGCAACTGATGGTAAATAGCGGGACAGTTTTTTCTGGATTTACCTGCCATACACGCTTCCAAAACAACAGTAAAGTTGATTTACAGTGCTGGTTTGAGTACTCTTAATATCTACACGCATGGAAGGGCTGTGCGTGACTTAATACAGTTCTTGATATGCCTGCGTGTTTAATGCGCAGACGAATGGAAAAAACCTAACTCCCAGGAGGGAAAACAAGCATGGCGAAGAAGACGGTAAATGTGGCAATGATTGGCGCCCAGTTCATGGGCAAGGCGCACAGCAACGCCTGGCGCCAGGTGAAAGCGATGTTTGATCCGCCGGTGGAACCGGTAATGAAAGTCATGTGCGGCAAGTTTCCTGAAGAACTTGCATCGGCCGGGAAGTGGGGTTGGCAGGAAACGTCCTTGGACTGGAAAGAGGTGGTGAACCGTCCGGACATTGACATCGTGGACATCTGCACGCCCAATTTCCTGCATCCCGTCATCGCCCTTGAGGCGGCAAAGGCGGGCAAGCAGATCGTGTGTGAGAAGCCGCTGGCGAACACGCTCAAGGAAGCGAAAGACATGCTGAAAGCCGCCCAGAAAGCGGGTGTGAAACACATGTGTGGCTTTTCCTACCGTTTTGCACCGGCGGTACAGAGCATGAAGAAACTCATCAGTTCCGGCGGACTGGGTGAGATTTACCATTTCCGGGCAGCCTACCAGCAGGACTGGATCATGGACCCTGATTTTCCCATGGTGTGGCGCCTGAAGAAAAAACATACGGGTTCCGGTGCGCTAGGCGATATCGGCGCGCATGTTACCGACTTGTGCCATTTTCTCGTTGGTGAAGTCTGTGAGGTCACGAGCGCCATGGAAACCTTCATAAAGCGGCGTGTAATTGCGGACTCCGATGTGGGCGCCTGGGCCGCCAAGGGCAGCAAGAAGACAAAACAGTATGACACGGTGGACGTGGATGACGCGGCGATTTTTATCGGTCATATCAAGGATAAAATCACATTGGCTTCCTTTGAGGTAACCCGGTTCGCGGGTGGACGCCGCAATTTCAATTCCATCGAGATTTTCGGGAGCAAGGGGTCGCTGCTGTGGAACCAGGAAGACATGAATCAGTTCCAGTATTTCAACCGCAGTGACCCGGAAGGCCTGCAGGGTTTTCGCAAGGTGCTGGCCTGCGATCCTGGTCATCCCTATGTGCATGCCTGGTGGCCGCCGGGACACATTATCGGTTACGAGCATCTCTTTGTGCACGAGATTTATGAGTTCCTGACCTGCCTGAACAGCAAGAAAGAAAGTTATTCGACCTTCGCGGACGCCGTCAAGTGCCAGTCCGTGCTGGAGGCGGTGGAAAAATCAGCCTCTTCCAAGAAGTGGGTTAAGGTTTGAGTATTCCGTCCCGTGGCGCCGTCGCGTTTCGGGCCACGACAACTGTAAAGGAGAGTGTATATGAAACTTGGTCTATTGACCGCCATGTTCAGCGACAAGCCGCTGAAGGAAGTGTTAAATCAGATTCACCCGCTCGGGTTGCAAACGGTGGAACTCGGTGCGGGCAATTATCCCGGCGATCCCCATTGTCCGGTGCAGGAACTGTTGAAGTCCAAGCCCAAGCGCGCGGATCTGCTGGCGCTCATCAAGGGCGAGGGTCTTGAAATCAGCGCGTTGAGCTGTCACGGCAATCCGCTTCACCCCGATGACGCCTTTGCGAAGGCCAACCACAAGGTAACCCTGGACGCCATCAAACTGGCCAACCTGCTCGGCTTGAATGTGGTGAACGGATTTTCGGGGTGCCCCGGTTCGGGTCCGTGGGACAAGAAACCCAACTGGGTAACCTGTGCCTGGCCGCCGGATTATCTTGAAATATTGGAATGGCAGTGGGAAAAGAAAGTTATTCCCTACTGGACCAAGATGCACCAGGTACTGAAAGACGCGGGAGTGAATTTCGCTTTTGAAATGCATCCCGGGTTCGTGGTGTATAACACGGAGACGCTGCTCAAACTTCGCAAGGCCTGCGGCAATACGCTGGGCGCCAATTTCGACCCGAGCCACCTGTTCTGGCAGGGAATGGAACCGGTGGAATGCGTCAAGGCGCTGAAGGGCTGCATTTATCACGTGCACGCGAAGGACTCGATTGTCCACACGGTTAACGCGGCCGTCAACGGCGTGAATGACGCGAAGTCTTACGGCGATGAAATTAACCGTTCGTGGATTTTCCGCACCTGCGGTTATGGCCACGACATGAAATGGTGGAATGATTTCTTCTCCACCCTGCGCATGGTCGGTTATGACGGCGCCATCAGCATCGAACATGAAGATAGCCTCATGTCCAGCTGGGAAGGCCTTACCAAGGCGGTTTCCTTTCTGAAGCAGACGGTCATTTTCGAGAAGCCGACGGCCATGACCTGGGCTTGATCC
>JAKLHG010000606.1 GCA_022710255.1 Candidatus Hydrogenedentota bacterium | reverse complement strand
GATGCAGGCGATCCGAAAACTCCACACGCTTATCCCGAGTAGATAAAAGATGCTGCCAAGATAGGCGACCAGATAATAGTGCATGTAAAGAAAATGCCCGCCGCCTTTAGCGTGCGTCCCGGCCTCCGGCCAGGCCGTACGCGGTATGGAGGCGCTCTTGTTGGTTAAAAAGGCCTCGAGTTCGGGAAAACCCGTCTCTTTTTCATGGGCAACTCCTACCCCCCGGCCCAACGCAAAATGAATCGCTCCCGGAAGTACGGGAATAGGCAGCATCGTTGTATTCCGCAGCATCTCCGTGTCATCGATGGCGGATACATACTGCCACCCGTACCATCCCGAAATGCCGGCGATACAGAGCATCAACAGGAGTTCCGTCAACAGGGTATGACGCTTTAGGGACATGAACAACCTATCCTTCCATCGGGGGCGGGAACCCGCCTGCAACGCGGTCTCCGGCAATCATACTTATTTTCTCATGGCCATTGCATGTTTCGGCCACCGGCGAATGAATTTCAAGGCATGGCTGTTTTGATAACAAAGTTCCACATGGGGTATGATGCATGGCATGGTAAGAAGAGCGAGAACAATCATAAGCGGGTTTGTGCATCATATTGCACATTACAGCATGGACGGGCGCGATGTCCTGACGAATACGGACGATTTCAAAACGTACCTCGACTATCTCGAAAAGTTCTCGAAAAAGCAGGGCCTTTCCCTGTGGGCGTATTGCCTGCTTCCGGACCATATCCGCCTGGTGGCCGTGCCGCGGGATGCGGGCACGCTGGCGGCCGCCGTGCGGGACACGCACGCCGCCTATGCCGGATATGCCAACTGGCGCGGCCTGACTTCGGGGCGGGTCTGGAAAAACCGGTTCAGTTCCTGTGTGGTGGATGATATGTTTGTGTGGTCCGCGGTGCGCCTGGTTGAATCCCTGCCAGCGCGTCTCGGCCTCGTTAAGAAAGCGGAAAAGTACCCTTGGTCCAGCGCCGCGCCCCATTGCGGCCTGCGCCAGGATGCCGTGCTCACGGCAAGTTTTCCGCCCCCGGGGGTTATAGAAAACTGGTCGGCGTGGCTTGCCGGGGCCGAAAGCGAATCCGCCCTGGAAAAACGGCTTCTTTTAAACACCCGGACCGGGCATCCCTTCGGCAGTACGGTGTTCATCGAAGATCTTGAACGACAGACAGGGCGCATCCTGCGCCCGCAAAAGCGTGGCCCGAAACCACGTGCCTGAGTGCCGGATTGTGGTGTGAAATCCGGGGGTACACCGTGTTTATATTCTTCAGATTCCGGGAAATAGGACCAGGAGGACGGGCAGAACCTTGTAATCAACAACCACCGGCAGAACCGGTGGATTAACCTTGATTTAAACAAAAGCGTTGATAAAAACTCTTGTCCTATCCGTACTGCTGATATTACGCGTTCCGCGGCAACCCGGATAACGCAAAATTAATAGCATAACTGCTAAGGTCGTTTTATGACAACAGCAATACAAACCCGAGGCCTGTCCAAAACCTATAAAACATTCGGAAAACCGCCGGTCCACTCCTTGCGCTCCGTGGACTTGGAAGTTCATGAGAATGAAATCTTCGGCTTCCTCGGCCGTAACGGCGCCGGAAAAACCACCGCCATCAAACTGCTGACCGGTCTTATTTATCCCTCCTCGGGAACCGCGGCCTTATTCGATAAGGATGCCCGTTTGCCGGAAGCGCGCCAGATGGTGGGTTACATGCCGGAACACCCGTATTTTTACGAATATTTGACGCCCCGTGAAACCCTGGCATTTTATGGCCGCCTGCGGGGCCTTGACCGGGCAGCGCGGGACCGGGAATGGGACCGTATCAGCGACTTGCTCGATTTGGGGGACATTGCCGACCGGCGCATTCGCAGCTTCTCCAAGGGAATGCGGCAACGGGTAGGGTTCGCGGTGGCCCTCGTCGGCGATCCGCCGCTGCTGCTGCTCGACGAGCCGGTAAGCGGCCTGGACCCGCTCGGGCGCCGCAGGATACGCGAGTTAATGCGAGAACTGAAAGACGGGGGCAAAACCATCTTTTTCAGCAGCCATGTATTGGCCGATGTGGAAGAAATATGCGACCGGGTCGGCATTCTGGTGGCGGGTGAATTGGCGGCCTGCGGGCGCATTGAGGAACTGGTAGGCAGTGTGCCGAAGTCCGTGGAGATGCGCGCGGCGGGCATAAACGCCAACCTGGCTGAAGAACTGAAAACGCGCACATCCCGTTTCAGGGAGGAAGGAGGGGGGAACTGTACCTTCGTGGTACCGGACCTGGACTCCGCCAACCAGGCGGTAAAACGGATACAGGACGCCGGTGGCAGCCTGGTTTTCATGCACCCGGTAATTGAGTCGCTGGAGGATTTCTTTACGCGCATTCAGGAGGGCGCCGGCGTAGCCTTGCCGGAAGAGAACGGTTTGGCTGTCCTGACCTCAAAGGCGGAGGAATAGCAGCATGAATCGAATCATTGCCGTTATCGGAAACACCTTTCGGGAATCCATCCGGGATAAAGTTTTTTACGTACTGCTTTTTTTTGCCGTCACGACCATCCTGGGATCGAAAGTGCTGGGCTGGGTCAGCATCGGCCAGGATGTCAAAATTATTAAAGACATCTGCCTGGCCGCCATGTCCATATTCGGCACACTGATAGCGATATT
>JAKLHG010000605.1 GCA_022710255.1 Candidatus Hydrogenedentota bacterium | reverse complement strand
GCGGCAGGCGCGGGAGCATAATCGCCGCGATATCGCGGCGGAGCGGCTTCTCCAGGACGTGCGCGTCAATTTCCACTTCTGTGGTCTCTCCGGTAATATCCGTGCGCAGCAGGTCATACCGGGGAATATAACGGGAAGTCTGGCGCAGGATGGGCTTGAAAAGCGTCATGTCCGTTGCATGGGTCATGGACTGCAACACCTCTTCCATGATCCGCTGTTGCGCCTGTTCAATGGCGACTTTTCTTGAAGTCAATCCAACGCCGTCGGCGATGCCCCTCATTCTTACCGTCAGCAGAAGATCCTCTTCCCCCTGCGCAGCGTCAAGCCCCGCAATGATTATGCAGAGAGACAACAACACAATACGCCCGGACGGAACGGGCGGCGATGTCGCTTTGGAACGAAACATATCTTCAGTCGCGGCCGCGTACAATGAGAAGAAAGCGTATCAGCTGCAGCACCGCCGCGGCTGCCGCCGCCACATAGGTCATGGCGGCCGCGCCCAAAACCTTTTGGACTCCACGCAACTCATCCTGGCTCATGTAGCCGCCGGCGGTCAAGGCCTGAACGGCCCGGCTGCTGGCATTGAATTCGACGGGCAAAGTCACAATGGTAAAGGCCACTGCGGCGGTAAACAGCCAGATGCCCAGATTGATTAACACGCTGCTGAAGGAAAAATTAAGAATAAACCCCGCAAAAATAAGGGGAAACGCGAGCATGGAGCCCAGGCGGGATATGGGATATACCAAGTGGCGGACTTTCATCGGCGCATAACCGGAAGCGTCCTGAATGGCGTGACCGACTTCATGGGCGGCAATGCCCAGCGCGGCGATCGAGGTGCCCCCGTAGACCGAACCGGACAGGCGAAGCACCTTCTTGACCGGGTCGTAATGGTCCGTCATCTCGCCGGGCGTCACTTCGATGGGCACATTGCTCACATTAGCGTTTTGCAGGATGTGCTGTGCAACCTGCGCACCGGTCATTCCGCTGCGTGTCTGAATGGCGGCATATTTTTGATAGGCGGACTTCACCCGGATTTGCGCCCAAACGGCGATTATCATTGCCGGAATCATCAGCAAATCCGCCGGATGAAAGAAAAATGGCATGGTTTACTTTTCACCTTTGTTAGAGGGCGTAAACAACGTATCCTGGCGCTCCTGTGTGCGCATCGAACAGCGCCCGTTCAATTCCGCGCCCTCACTCATTGAAAAAACGCGCGCCTGCACGTCACCGTTGACAACGCCGCCCGCTTCAATGCGCAAGGTGCCGGGGGTGTTCACATTGCCGTCCACATTGCCCGCCACGCGGACCTGTTTTCCGGCGGCCGCATCCGAAGCCAGGCGCCCGGTTGTGGTTACAATGAGATCGTCCGTGCATTGGATGCCGCCTTTCACGGTACCTTCCACCTGGCAGGAACCGGCGCGAACATTACCGTTAACCAACGAACTTTTCCCCAGCAGCAAGGTGCTGTCCACCGAAACGTTGCCTTCAACGCGACCATGTATTTCTGTTTCCGAACCGCCGGTTATGGAACCCTCGATGACCACGCCCTCGGGAATGTACATCTTTTGGGCCTTGTTGCCGCGAATGCGGGCAATGGAGATATCTTCTGTCGGGCGGGGGGCGGACGGAGCGCTTGTTACAGGCATGCCGCTGCCGCCCCGGTTTGTCTGCAAGGCGGTATTGAACCGCCCGCTCAACTTGGAGAGCAGGCCGGAATCCTGGACGGGCTCCGGTGCCCGCGGGCTGGCGGCCCCGGAGGATTTCATCGGCTGATTTTGTGCGCTTGAAGACGGCCTGGATTTGTCGTTTGCTTTATCGTTCATAATGGGAAGTCTTCCTGATTGGTTGGAGGTTACACCCTGCAACTGCCATATAATAATTGCATGCAGGCTGGACACAGTGTACCGTTTACGGCTGGCCTCAATCAATTTTTACACGCTGGCGCCACCGCGTGCACCCTAAGCCCCGAAGTATTCGGAAGGAGTATTTCCGCTGGGGCTACAGGTGTTGACTTGGTCTCTTCGACTGAACCAAGAAAAAAACTGATTGGCGGCGTCCTCAACTCTTTATCCGCGTGGACTTTATTCCTAAGACTGTCATCTGCAGGAAGAAGTCACACGGTCGGGTTCAAAGAAAACAAGATGACCAGGCAACCGAGACACCGCGAACCAACAATCGGAGACGGAATGTATTCCACGGATTTAAAATGACAATCCTCTGATAAAGAGAAAGCACCCTGTTGGCGCAGGCCAACAGGGTGCTTCCGTACGGCCATGTTAAAAAAGCCAGGAAAGTAATCCCCACGGAAACAAAAAGATACTCAGAAGCAACTTCACCAAGACTTCCGTATCGTTCATAGCATTCACCTCCTTTTATCATTTGTTTTATGGTACTAAAAACACACCATGCCCAAATTATAAATATCTTACTATGCTATGTCAAGTTACATATTTTTCCAACGCATTCATGGGAAAACATATAGGAACAGAATTCGTTTTGAAACTTGTCCGGGGTAGAGAGCAGAGTAAAAAGGCTTTATGAATACTTCCTGAATGGTCATTCCGCATTCAGTCTGGACATTGCCGCGTTGGGGCATGGTACACTGAGTTGTGGAAAATCGCGCGAGTGCGGGGCGCCGGCCCGGAACAAAGCTACGGTATGTCACGTGTTACGAG
>JAKLHG010000604.1 GCA_022710255.1 Candidatus Hydrogenedentota bacterium | reverse complement strand
GGAAGCCGGAGTTGTTCATCGCGGCCCAGACGCGGTCCTTGCTTTCGCGCACGGCCGCGTCGGGCAGTCCGACGATCACGAACTGCGAATCGCCGCGCCCGGCGTTGACCTCGATTTCCACGGTTACCCACTGGTCGCCATGGCAGGTTTCGGAACGGGAGTCTATACAATGCTGCTTGACAAGTTTCTCCTCCATGACGACATGGGTCCCCGGCGTGCACAGGTTGGCTGTGGTCCGGGAATGGCTGCCGTCACCACCCAGCAATTGCACCTCAATAGAAACGGGGAAACTTTGGTCCATCGCCATGCTTTTCGGATCCTGGCAATGCAACATGACGCCGTTGTTCCGCAGGGCCCAGCCTGCGCCGCCCTTCACCTGGTCGCCGACAAAACGGTATTCCACGCGCAGTTTATACCTGGAAAATTTGTCCTTGTAAAATACGTGGCCAAAGATATCGTTAAAACTCTCCCACTGGTCATAGGACACTTTGAGAATGCCCGCTTCCACGCGAAAGGTGTTCTTATAGTTCTCGCCCAAGGGATGGTCCTTGAACTTGATGGTCCAATCGTTCAGGTCTTTTCCGTTGAACAAGGCAATCCAGCCGGATTCCTTCGTGGTATCCGTTTCGTCCGCGAAACCGCCGGACATAATAAAGACCAGACTGCAAACCACCGCGATAAACATTGCGGACCGGAGTCGCCGGATCCGGGAATACACGGCCTTTTTCATAAAAACATTCCTCATCATTTATTTTTTTTCGGGCCTATAGGTACGCCGAAACCTGTGAGGCCGGGAAAACCTCACAGGTTCGGCTATCTTCATTTTCCTTTATGCAGGAAGCACGTCCAGAATGCGCCTATAAATTTCGTCCGGGCCGGCATTGGAACCGGGCACGTTCAACAAAACGCCCTGCTCCCCGTAATACGCGATAATGGGCTCGGTGGTTTCATGATAGGTTTTCAACCGCGCCTGTACCGTTTCCGGCTTGTCGTCCTCGCGCTGGATGAGTTTATCCGCGATTTCAGGCGGCGGCGGATTGAACTTGAGGTTATAGACCGCACCCGTATCCGGGTCGCTGCGCCGCGCGCTCAGGCGCCCCACGATCTCCTCGTCAGGCACATCGATATTGACGGCCGCCTCGATCTTCTCGCCGCGCCCGGCCAGGAAACGCGTCAGCATTTCCGCCTGCGGCAGCGAACGGGGAAACCCGTCCAGGATATACCCGTTGGCACAGTCGGCCTGCTGCAGGCGATCGGCCACGATGTCGCAGGTTAACTGGTCCGGCACCAGCGCGCCGCTGTTCAGGTATCCCTGCACCTGGGTGCCCAGCGGGGTACCTTCCCGCAGATTTTTACGGAAGATATCACCCGTGGAAATATGAGGAATCCCCATTTCCTGCGCCATGCGCACCGCCTGTGTCCCTTTTCCCGCGCCAGGCGCGCCCAGCATCACAATTCTAAGTCCCATTAAACTTCCCTTTCCTGTTTTCCCGCCTTTGATACAGCGGTATCTACGGACCTCGGTAAACGTTGCGGGCAGTATACCATAAAGGTTGTTTCCCCGCTGAAGTTGATATTCTTTAAAAACTTCCAGTACAATACTCGGGCGCGGTGCGGAAAGATTTTGCGGCCGGGCGAAGCGATGTTAGCTGGAATAGCTCAGTAGGTAGAGCGCGTCACTCGTAATGACGAGGTCCGGGGTTCGATTCCCCGTTCCAGCTCCATTCAAAACACGCTGAAAACATTGGCCCAAACCGATGTTTACCCGGGGCATCCTGTGCGATTTAACCGCAACCGAAAACGTATACTATATACGTTTTCAAACAAAAGGTTAAGTTGCCATGGATGCCTCTCACACCCCAAAGTTGCCCACCAAGGCAAATACGCCCCATCCCCTCGATTAGGATGCGCCTTAAACACGCCCGAAGTAGTAGAGACATTCCCATCTGGATGCCACCCAACGGTACGCTGAAATCGACCAGTCCGCCATCATGAAAATAGCCGCAGTTTCCGGGCTGTTGAAAACAAGCGAACCTACCCCCGCAGTATGCCGTTCCAGTATAATGTGAACAAATCCCGCGAAGTAAACCGATAATCAGCAAAAGACCCGGTATGTTCCATAAAGTTCGGGAGTCCGGTTATGAAAAGAGTACGCCATACTCTTTTTGAAATACCTTTTATTAGTGTTCCGATAGGTTGGCTGTGCCGGATCGTGCTCAGAGTCATGGGTCAGATATAATTAACCTGATGGAACAAGTCCATTACCGGAGAGTATTTTATGAAAGCCTTCATCTGCCTCGTGCCTGTGATCACTTGCTTTCTTGCGACAGTCTCCCCCGCTCCCGCCGCGGTGGGCGCGGACACACCAACCCCGGCCAATCCCCACGCCGTGCCGAATCCCCCGCTGATAAAAATTCCTTTCGCGTTTCCGGGGCCCCGGATGGAGAACACGCCCGTTGTATATGAGGGCCGGCCGCTGCTGGTTCAAAATGTCCGCCCATTAAATGTAAAGGCGCGTGACTTCTATCTGTTCCTTCAGGACATGCTGACCGGCGATGAAGTCGGGAGATTCGGTGAGGGATTTTCCTTTGTCAGCGCCTTTGTGAACGGTAACGAGCTGAATGTTTTTGCGACAGAAAACACCGACGAAGATTGGACCCACGATATTTACCGCT
>JAKLHG010000603.1 GCA_022710255.1 Candidatus Hydrogenedentota bacterium | reverse complement strand
CGCCATCGTGTATACCTCCGGTACCACCGGAGACCCGAAGGGCGTCATGCTCACCCATCAGAACTTCCTCAGCCAGCGCCCGGTCCAGAAGGGCTTTCATGTGGGCCGGGATGATGTGTTTCTGAATCATCTCCCGTTCAGCCATTGTTTCGGGTTGACGGCGGACCTTTTCGGCACCATAGAGATGCGGGCGACACTGGTCATTGCCGACGGCATCGCGCCGGAACAGATCCGGCATGCCCTTCATTCCATCGAGCCGACCGTCATCATGAGCGTGCCCCGGTTTTTCGAGAAGACCTACATGCAGATCCAGCAGACGGTGGAACAGCGCCCGAAGATCGCGCGGCGGTTACTTGCGGCGGCGGTGCGTGTTGGAATTGAAGTCCAGGCGCTGCAACGTGACGGCCATCCCCTTCCTGCGGGATTGCGGTTGAAATACCGTCTTTCCCGGCGTATAACGGACCAGGTGCTGCGCAAGGCGGGCCTTCGTCGCCTGCACCTCGCCTATGCGGGCGGCGCGCCCATAAGCCCGGAACTGTGCCTTTTCTTTGAAGGTCTGGGGATTCCCGTGTATCAAGGCTATGGCCTCACGGAAACCAGTCCGGTGGTGACGGTAAACCTTCCGGGCCGGAACAAGCCGGGCACTGTCGGGCTGCCTATAGAAGGCATGGAAATAACAACTGCGGAAGACGGCGAAATCCTGGTGCGCGGCAAGTGCGTCATGAAGGGATATTTTGACGACCCGACGGAAACCGCCCGGGTCATCGATGGTGAAGGCTGGTTCCACACCGGAGACGTGGGTCAAATCGATTCAGACGGCTATCTCCGTATCGTGGACCGGAAAAAAGAACTGATAGTCACCTCCAACGGCAAAAACATCGCCCCCATCGCCCTGGAATCCGCCTTCAACACGGACCCCTTTATAAATCGGGTCGCTATTATCGGGGAAAGCCGTAATTTTATCACTGCCCTGGTGTTTCCGGAGTTCGACCATGTCAGGCAATGGGCGGCCCGCCAAAATCTCGCCCCGGAAAGCGATCATGCCCTCGTGTCGCATCCCGCGGTTCGCGCGCTGTTTGAGGAGCGGATTGCCCTGGTCAACGAACGTTTCGCCCGGTATGAGCAAATCAAAAAATTCGCCCTTCTGGAACATGCGCCAAGCGTTGATACCGGCGAAATCACGCCCACTGAAAAAATTAAGCGCCGTCATATCGAAGAAAAATATCGCGACATTATCGAGGACATGTACACCTGACCCAAATTCGCACGTAAGAAACCGAGTTGTTGGCGTAAAGCCAATAAGGATAAGGAATGTAGAAGCGGCATCCTGCCGCTTCCATCGTTCTCGCCATTCCTTATGTGCGGATTTAGGACCTGACCCATTCGTTTGTTTATCGCGGGATAAACACGGGTCCGGCCTGAATGAACAGGCATTCCCTTGCGCATTCTACCGGTGATGCCGGGACCCACAAGCCCTTCAGGCACCGGGGCCTTGTTGCACCCGTTCCCAAGTGCGACTCTTGTCATTACCCACATCTTTCCCTTCAGGATGGGGTATTGAGATGCCGACGTATGTATTCAGAATCCCAACGGGATTCCATATCATAGCCCAGCGGTTGCGGTACCCCGCTACCCTGGGTAAGTGATGTCTCTTCTTCTCTCTTTTTTACTCCAACGGAGTTACGTCGGTTTTCTAATACAGTATTTGCACCAATGCAACGTAACCCCGTTGGGGTAAACGGGAATTGGGGGTAATTTCCAACCCTGGGTAGCGGAGTACCGCAACCCAGGGCTTTGTTCCTAAATCCCGTTGGGATATTGAATTCAAACATTCGTTTTTTGCCGCTACTATTCATTGCCAAAAGATGTGGGTAATGACAAGAGTGCGACTTGGGAACGAGACTGGATTTGCCGGATTCTCTTAACTGCCCTGGGCCAGAACCCAGCACAGCGGCGGACTGACCGCCTCATCGTAGGTATAGTGTTCGCCATTCTGCCAGATGTAGGCTCCCCGTATGGCATAGCCGATGGGATTGGTTCCCTGCTGCCAGCCGGCGAGATAGCCTATGGCCTCGCCTATCACAATACGCCAGTCCTGATTCAGGTCAGCGGGATGATAGAGTGCATGCCTGCATTCGCCGGTCTCGGAGTCGCAGAAATCTTCCGTATTCGGATCCCCATCATCGCAAGTGATGGGGGTGAATACGCAACCCGTTTCGGGATCGCAGGCATCCTCCGTGCAGGCGTCGCCGTCATCGCAGGGGATCGGGGTGAATACGCAACCCGTTGCCGGGTCGCAGGCATCTTCCGTGCAGGCGCTGTCGTCATCGCAGGCGATGGGCGTGAACACACAGCCTACCGCCGGGTCACAGGAGTCGTCGGTGCAGGCGTCGCCGTCATCACAGGAGATGGGCGTGAAGATACAACCCGTTACGGGGTCGCAGGAGTCCTCGGTACATAAATCCTGATCATCACAGGAGATTGGCGTGAACACACAGCCTACCGCCGGGTCACAGGTATCGTCGGTGCATAAATCCTGATCATCACAGGAGATTGGCGTGAACACACAGCCTACCGCCGGGTCACAGGTATCGTCGGTGCATAAATCCTGATCATCACAGGGGATGGGCGTGAACACACAGCCTACCGCCGGGTCACAGGTATCGTCGGTGCATAA
>JAKLHG010000602.1 GCA_022710255.1 Candidatus Hydrogenedentota bacterium | reverse complement strand
TCGGAATTTTTTCTTTTATCCCCCTGACCAGACGAAAGGGCCCTAATTGAGTTTGGGGCCCGCTGGCACTTTTTCAAAGCGGTTTCCAGGCGACATGGATGGGCACTGGCGTAAAGGGATATCATATCGCCGGAGCGTTCGAGACCCGGCAAAGGACTCTCCAAAGCCAGATCGTTGTTCCCTGGCAAGCGTTCCTGATGCAAAAACATTAAAGGAAGCGTTTCATGTTCGCAATGCTGTTGGCTGTTCCCTTGCTCGTCGGAAATCTCTGCTCCGCTGAGGTCACCTTATCCGAAGAGACCATCGTCTTGCCCACCTATGAGGCGAAAGCCCCGGACAAGGTACCGCTCTTCTTTCGCTCGGAGGAGGTGCAACTGGCGGAGCGGCACATTTATCCCTATCCCTTCTATGATGTGCAGGACACCGAAAATCTGGACAAGGTATACAAGGCCGTTATCCTCGAGAATGAATACCTGAAGGTCTGCATTACCCCGGAGATGGGCGGCCGCCTGTATTACGTTCTGGATAAAACCAACAACTATGAGGTCGTGTATAACAACCATGTCGTGAAACCCGCCTTGATCGGCACCATCGGTGCGTGGACTTCCGGCGGCGTGGAATGGAATACCCCGCACCACCACCGCGCCACCAGCCTGATTCCGGTGGACTATACTGTTCAAAACCACGATGACGGGAGCAAATCGGTCTGGGTGGGGGAATATGAAAAGCGAAGCCGGACGCGCTGGATGACGGGTATGACGCTGGAACCCGGCAAGGCCTATGTAAAGCTATTTTTCAGAAGCATGAATGTCACCCCATTCCAATACCCCGCCTTGTACTTTGCCAACGTGGCGGTCCATGTCAACGATGATTACCAGTTTATTTTTCCGCCTGATGTGGACATGATGAACTTCCACTATGTCACCGAGTTTACCCGCTGGCCCGTGCCGAACCAGGTGTACCAGTCGGTGGACTATACCCATGGAGAAGACTTGTCCTGGTGGAAGGAGGCCAAGCAGCCAGTGTCTTTTTTTGTCACGAAGACCAGCCAGGACTTCATGGGCGGGATTGACCACGGCCGGAATGCCGGCATCGCCCTGGTCGGCGACCACCGGATTTTCAAGGGCAAGAAACTCTGGAACTGGGGCAAGAACGAAGTGCAGGAAGTGTGGGACCAGAAATTGACGGATGAGGACGGCCCCTATGCCGAGCTGATGATGGGGTTTTACTCCGACAACCAGCCCGACTACAACTTCGTTGCTCCCTTTGAAACCAAGTACGGCGACATGTACCTCTACGGCATCAAGGCGATGAGCGGCATCAAGGAGGCGAACCGGGACTGCACGGTAAACCTGGAACTGCAGGGACAAACCGCGCTGATCCAGGTGAATACCACCTCCGAACAAAAAGGCGCCACCATCGTGCTCACGTTGAAGGATGCGGTCATCCTCGAGGAAATGGTGGATATTTCGCCGGCGGCGCCCTATCAAAGAGAAGTAGATACAGGTTTGGGGAATGTCCTTGAGGACTTAAAGGTTTCCGTGCGTGCAGGAGATGGAAGGGAATTGGCCGCCTGGCAAAAGCAGCCCGCGCTGAACGAGCCTTTTCCGGAACCTTACAAGGATCCTCTGGATCCGAAGAACTACAGCACCGCTCAGGAATTGTATTTTGCGGGCTTGAAACTGGAACAGTTCGGCAACACGAACTTCGACTATATGAAGTACTACGAAGCGGCGCTGAAGATAGATACAAATGACGTCCCGACCAATACCCGTCTCGGGCAGATCTACTTGAAGCGCGGGGACTACGAAAAGGCGGAAGAACACCTCAAAAGAGCCGTTGAAGTGGTCACAGGCAACCACAAGAAGGCCGAGGATGCGGATGCCCTCTATTACCTGGGCGTGTGCTATATGAAGCAGGACCGGGTGGAGGAGGCCCTGGAGATGCTCTATCGCGCCACGTGGGCCTGCGAATGGACCTCGGCGGGCTACACGCTGGCGGCGCAACTGGAAGGCAGGCGCGGCCGATGGGACAAGGCGCTGGACGCCGCGGAACGTGCCTGTGCGGCAAACACACACAATATCGAGGCCTTGCTGGCGAAAGCGATCGCGCTCAGAAAGCTGGGCCGCTATGAGGAGTCCACGGTTATCAACCGGGAAATCTACGAACCCGATCCCTTGAACTTCATAGCCATGTATGAACAGTTCCTGTTGGGCCAAATTATGACAGGCGACCCGTTCACGGAAACGCTGCACTATTTTGTCGCCCATTTGCGCGGGGAACCCTACAACTATATCGAAACGGCCGCCCGGTACGCGGCCTTCGGCTTGTACGAGGACGCAGCGGCGGTCATGACCCTGGCCGCGGAATCCGCATTGCCTGCGCTGAATGCCCTTCCGATGGTGCACTATCACCTGGGCATGTACCTGGCATTGTCCGGGCAGGAGGAGATAGCGCAGGAAGCATTGAGCAAGGCGTCCAGTCTTCCCATAGACCTGTGTTTCCCCTATGGAGACGAATCCGTGAAAGTGTTGCGTTTTGCCGTCGAGAAGAACCCGGAAGACGCTTCGGCCTGGTATCTGCTGGGCAATGCCCTAGCTGACAGGCAGCATGAGGCGGCCGTGTCATGCTGGGAAAAGGCGGCCCAATATAGAAGTGATGATGCCATGATCTACCGG
>JAKLHG010000601.1 GCA_022710255.1 Candidatus Hydrogenedentota bacterium | reverse complement strand
CTTTGTGTTCCTTTGTGAGTCCTTTGAGTCCTTTGTGGTAAAAAAAATAACCACGGAGCTACTCAGAGGTATTCACGAAGTAGCACGGAGTTATTTAGCTGTTGATTCATAAATAAAAGGGAATACTTCAGAAGGTTTATGTGCTTGTCTCATAAGTTCTTCCATCTTTTTTACTATTTCGGGGTTGGCATCAGCAACGTTATTTGTTTCACCAAGATCTTTTGAGAGATCATAAAGTTCTGTTACAGTTTTATCAGGTTTGTCAATGTTCAGCTTAACTGCTTTCCAGTTTCCCATTCTGACGGCTGCTTTCCCGCCCTGCTCATGAAATTCCCAGTACAGATATTCATGTTGTTGCTGCTCATCCGGCTTGTTCAACAGAGTGGGGAGAATGGAATGACCATCACAGGGAGGCGGTTCGACGCCTGCCAGCGCGGCCGCCGTAGGCAGAAAATCCCAGAAGGCCCAGGTCTGGTCACTGACACTGCCCGGTGAAAGAGTACCCGGCCACCAGGCGATGGCGGGCACACGGATGCCGCCCTCATAGAGATCGCGTTTGATACCGCGCAGCGGGCCGTTGTCTTTGAAGAACGCAGGATCAACGCCCCCTTCCCTGTGTACGCCGTTGTCGCTTGTAAAAATTACCAGAGTCTCTTTGGCCAGGCCTTGTTCCTCCAACAAATCCAACAGTTTACCCACATCCCGGTCCATACGGGTTATCATGGCAGCATGGCTGCGCTGCGCCTGTGGCCAGGGCTTGTCGCTATATGGCTCGTCTGAAGGCACTTCCATGCCGTGGTCCCGGAAACGTTTGGCTTCATTATTGGCATGAGGAATAGTATAGGCCAGACACAGAAAAAACGGCGCTTCCTTATGACGTTCGATGAATCCCAGCGCCTCGGTTGTAAAGAGGTCATGGCTATAGGTGGTGCAGGTTTTGCAGACATTCGGCGCTTCCAGCACATTGCCTTCCACGGGCACCTCCGTACTGTTCCGCCAGAGTTTATCCGGGTAATAATTATGGGCGAGGTACTGGTCGGTATAGCCGAAAAACTCATCAAAACCCTTGGCGTTCGGCGCGCCGGTGGTGCCGGTATCCCCGAGACCCCACTTACCCACCAGCCCCGTGGCATACCCGGCGCTCTTAAGCAGTTCCGCCACCGTGGTATCTTCCGGGCGCAGGGGCACCCGCACCCGGTCTATCATGGAAGTGTTGCCGCGGATATAGGCATGTCCCTGGTGCATTCCGGTCATCAGGGAACACCGGGATGGCGCGCACACCGTACTGCCCGCGTAGGCCTGGGTAAAACGCATGCCCTCCACGGCCATGCGGTCCAATCGCGGCGTCAGGATTTTCTCCTGACCGTAACAACCCAGGTCGCCATAACCCAAGTCGTCCGCGAGAATGAAAATGATGTTTGGGAGACGTTTTCCTTCAGCGCCTCGGGTGAACCCAGCGCCGAATAAAGCAGTGCTCGTAGCGGCGATTGCGGCAAGGGCCTCTCTTCGATTCATATTTTTCCTCATCCGTATTCTCCTTGCGCGGGTGATATAGATGACGCTCTCTTCCGTGCTACTCCTGGTAGACCATGGCTGGAATAATACCCAGCAAGCGCAGATAGACACACAGGGCGCCCCGGTGGTGCGCTGTGTGGTCGCTTTGCGCGGCAAGCACGGCAAGCCTGGGCGCGGCACCGAAAATGGGATTTTCAGGCATGGGTGCCTGAAGGTCGGTATCGCTTAACCTCTCCAGAAAATCTATGTAAGAGGTATACTGTTTTTCAAGTTCCGCAAGTGCCTCTTTGAGCGTAACCGTTCGCGGATTGGCGCCCTCAATCTTCTCGAAATCCAGATTGAATCCCCTGCCGAAAGCGCCTTCCCGGAACCAAACCACGGTCTGGGCAATATGGTTAATCTGCTGGGCTGTGGTCATCATCCCGGGGCATGGAGAAAACTCGCCATGCTGAGGGACAAAACTCTTCAGGATATTGCACAGATATTTATGTTCTCTCCGAACGATATCCGCCGCTTCTTTTCCGTTCATTTGGAATCTCCTTATGCTGCCTTAACCCTAACAATCACGTTTTTACGCCTTTCAAGGGCGTCTATTCCAAGTATTCCAAGGACAGTATACTTATTTATTGCATTTATCCGTAGTCCTTTGATACGTCATCCGCATGGCAAGAATAGCACGCGTTGTGGCGCCGGGCATGCCCCATCATAATACTCAGCGTGGTAACCGACGGTTGCCCGTCTTTTTCCCTGATGCGGATTATCACACCTCTCTGTCGCTGTTGTCGAATTTCTGTGCGCAGTATCAGGTGACGCTATGGGAGTATTGCCTGATGCTGAATCATGTGCATCTGGTGGCGGTACCGGAGCATGGGGATGGGCCTGCGCGGTGCGCTGGGCAAAACACACCGGCGCTACACGCGCCATGTGAATTTTCGGGAAAGGTGGCGTGGGCATCTTTGGCCGGAGCGTTTTGCGTCTTTTGTGATGGATTACCGGCATGCATTGGCGGCGGTGCGCTATATTGAACTCACTCCGGTGCGTGCTGGCTTGGCGCCCGATGCGGGTGCGTATCCCTGGAGCAGCACATGTGCCCATCTGTCCGGTACGGATGATGGTGTGGTGCATGTTGCTCTTTTGTGTTCGGAAATAAACGATTGGAAATCC
>JAKLHG010000600.1 GCA_022710255.1 Candidatus Hydrogenedentota bacterium | reverse complement strand
AATATTCATTTCCGTATTTCGGCCCGGCACCACCTCGTAAACGAACCCCAAGTGACGATCGAACAGCACCCGGTCGCCCACTTTGACCTGACTGCCGTGGAGTGTATGGGCCAAGCGGAGTGGAATCAGTTCCGTTTCACGGTTTTTTACAAAGAGTTTATCTCCGTGCAGTTCTTCCACCACCCCGAGTTCCTGACACAGAGGCACACTTGAATCAAGATCAACAATAGTATTTTTTTCATGGGAAATAAATACGCGCTGACCCGGGGAAAGGGACTCCGGTTGGACCTGGTCGCTGCATTGGACCGCTATCAATGAGGAACCCATGGCTACCAGCACTTTACCCTCGGTTCCCGCTTCGTTCATCACAACCGTCGCGCTATACCAGGGGATATCGGTGAGGTCGTCAATTATCTGTTTCATTTTGCGCTGAATGGATTGATTTTCGCGCAGTACGGCTTCGAGTCGGTTCTTTTTCCGAGCATAGGCCATGATTAATTCAACAAAGGCTTCGGGAACGGCAGCCTGCAGTTTTTCTATCGACTGATATTCTTCCTCTTCGGAGTATGGTCCTTCGGCGAGAAGACTCTCCACAATCCTCCTGATATCATTATTATGCGACATAATCATACCCTTTGTTTTAGAATTAAAAATTTACGTTCACGTATAATTGCATCACGCCATCCGTATAACTTTAAATCGTAAGGCTGTTTTTTTGTCGTGGCGGACGAAGTGGTTTTAAGACCGATTACCAAGGCTACTTGGTGCGGTTCTGGAAAAGCGGATTCCTGAACAAGGTCGTCATCTTGTGACCAGAAAGCCGTGGTAGTTGCAGGTTGGGAAACTTGTTCGCTATCCAATGAAAAACTGTGATTATGTTCCCACCCGGCAATATGAAGGCGCTGGTCATTGCGATGAAGCAACAGGGCCTTTTGGGCCGCTGCGAATGTTTCGCTTGAAAAGGTGAAACTGGTAGAGGTGCATTCGGCCCCCGCCTGAGCGGATATTTCATCGACAATCGCCAGATAAACGCGTTTGCTATCCGGCGCATAACCCAGATATCCGACCAGGAAGGAAGCATTTTCATACCGTCCCGCTTTCTCTGTTTTACGAATCAGGGAATCCCGTGTGGACTTTAAAATATAGACATCGAATAATTCACGGGAGGACGGGTTTACGTTTAAAAAAGACTCCTCGGGCTGTTTCAGAATAAGATCGCCCCGGCCAGTGGTGATCTTGGCGGAGAAATTCGAAGAGCGTGTGTTCCCCGTTGAAATAGTATCTCGCGACTTTGGATAAGCGGCTATGCGGTAATAAATCGGGGTGTTGTCCGCCAGCAGGCCCCGTTCCACCAGAAGACGCCCGATACGCTGCGCTTTGCTGTAAAAGGCCGTGAGCGTAAATACTTTGCTGAAGGATTGGCTGTTTCCATCAACATCAATCGTCACGGCCATACTGCTCATATAGGGTTTCGGATGTTTCCGGAGCCATACCGGTTCTGCATGGGCTTTACTCACTGACCCGTACGTACACGGCAGTATCTTCCCCTTACAAAGCCCCTCAAACAGGGTGTGCTCTCCATACTTCATCAAGGAGCCAACAGGCCCCTCCTGAAGCGTATTTCCGTTTGATGGGTCGTATACTTCGATGGTATAGGTATAATCCGAGTTGATTTCCATCCGGATGTGTTCCCATAGTAGAAGGTTACAGGCCGGCCAACGCCCCGGGAATGAAACGTCGGCCGACAAGACGCGCGCCGCAGGCTAGCCGGCGGCAACTGTGGGTGTTACCATGATTTCATCATGGGACGTAACACCGGCCTCATCCAGTCGGTCTCCCTGGTTGAGTTTCCTGCCGTCAATAATGGCGCTGTACGGAACGTTTTGCGGCAAGTCAAGACGGTGGATTGCCTCGGCTACCAGTTCCGAAACCAAAACATCTTTCGGAATGTCACCTTCAAACTCCACCCGTTTCTGCCCCGTCCAATCCGTCAGTACAGGACCTCGTGCTAGTGCTGCTTCTGCCATGATTTCACCTCCTTTCGCAAAAGTTCTTTGAGGATATTCAAACCCGCAAATAAATAATCCGATTTGCGGGAATGAAAGCATACTTGCCGGGGATAAACTTCTTTTACGGAGATCATAGACACACGGATGCGGACGCGCTCATGGGAATGATTAGTCATGGCAGGCTGCTCCTGTCGGCAGACGCAAGGCCGGCTCTGTAAACCGTAGATAGGCTTCCGCCACGCTGGGGTCGGCCAGGGCTTTCACCTCTGCACGCACCCTTGCCGCCCCCACGGACAGCGCTGCAAGATGCGCGCGCGCACTGTTTTCCGTGAGTAATCCAAGTGGAAGAATAGTTTCCATCACCGGGACCAGTTTGCCCCTGCGCATTGGCGTTAGTCCATAACGCACAAAACGCGTTTTTGCGTTGGCTTCCAGAAACAACCGTGCTAGCGCGTCCAGCACCCGCGTGTCGTCCCCGCTCAGTGGGTCATCGGAAATTTCAAATC
This sequence comes from Candidatus Hydrogenedentota bacterium, assembly GCA_022710255.1. Classification (GTDB taxonomy): domain Bacteria; phylum Hydrogenedentota; class Hydrogenedentia; order Hydrogenedentales; family CAITNO01; genus JAAYBJ01. Next base: position 165 of record JAKLHG010000600.1, on the reverse strand, counting down.
GAACCATTCCGACACCCTGTGCCGCATACGCGGCGGCCATAATCCTATTGAAAAAATGGGAAGTATCATACCCCCCAGTCCATCCAGACTCCGAAAGACGGAACTGGTAAGGTAACTGTTCCAGTATCTGTTGAATGGAGTCATGTGTATCTGTGGGAAGCGATG
>JAKLHG010000060.1 GCA_022710255.1 Candidatus Hydrogenedentota bacterium | reverse complement strand
TGCTCAATCTCTCGCTGGCCGAAGCCGCCCGCCAACACTTCGACGGGTATCGCGCCGGCATGAACCAGGAGGCTGTGCCGGTTATCGGCTCCTACAGCGAACAAGACAAGGAGGCATTCATTCAATGAGCGAAGCAATCACCCAAGCCGCCCTGTTGTCGCTGGTGGACGATTGGATTTCGGGCGGGCGAACCGTTTCCGGCCCCTCGTTTGTGAAAGAAGGCCTGCTTCTGTATGAAGACCTTCAGAATGCCGGACAATTGGCTCTTGGAAAGGTCATCCGTCCCGCCGATTCCATCAAGAAATATTTTCTGCCGCGTCACGAAGAACTGTACCGCTATACATTCGCGGGACAAAATACCTGCCTTGAAAACATCGACTTGGTGCCCGTGGAACGGGTGATTGTGGGTGCCCGGCCATGCGACGCGGCGGCATTACCCGTATTGGACAAGGTCTTCAATTGGGATTATGTGGATGAGTTCTATACCCGGCGGCGTGACGCGACGACCGTTGTGACCATCGCCTGCACACTATGGGACGACCAATGCTTTTGTACGTCCGTAGGTCTTGGCCCCGCTGTGGAGAAGGGGTCTGATGTCCTGCTGCTGCCCCTGGCAGAAGGTTACGAAGTGCGCTGCCTTACGGAGAAAGGGCAACGCCTTTTCGCGGGGAAGACGACACCCTCTGAGACTATGGCCGCAGCGCCTACAGGGCCGGAACGTAAATTCGACACGAAAGAAATCGACGCCTTGTTGCACGGAGATTATGAAAACCCGGTGTGGCGTGATATTGCCCTGCGATGCCTGGGCTGTGGGTCTTGTGCCTTTACCTGCCCCACCTGCCACTGCTTCGACATCACCGATGAAGGGAATGCATCGGGCGGCTGCCGCGTCAAGAATTGGGACTGTTGCCAGTTCAACATGTTCACCATGCACGCGTCGGGGCACAATCCCCGCTCAAACCAGGCGCAGCGGCAGCGACAGCGTATCCAGCACAAGTTCCGCATCTATCCGGACAAGTTCGGAGAGGTACTGTGCACGGGGTGCGGCAACTGTACACGCAACTGTCCGGTCAGCCTCGGGGTGCTGACCACCATGGAAGCCCTTGCCTCCTCTGACGCGGGCCGGGACGCGACGGAAAACGCCGCCAGCCTGAAGGGATAATCGGCATGAATAACATCTATATGCCCGAGTTGATGAAAGTCATCGGGGTAAAACAGCACACCGCCGACGTGAAATCAGTAAAGATACGGTTCCAGGACCCGGCCACGACAGATGCATTCTCTTTTCGCGTCGGCCAATTTGGCATGTTCTCCGCATTCGGCTCGGGCGAGTCCACCTTCAACATCTGTTCCAGTTCCAATTGGAAAGACCATATTGAATTCTGCTTCCGCAAGACAGGCATGGTCACGGAAAGCCTGTGGCGCATCGAGGAAGGCGATAGTATCGGCTTCCGCGGCCCCTATGGCAACAGCTATCCCATGGAAGACTGGGAAGGCAGGAACCTTATCTTTATCGGCGGCGGCATCGCCATGCCGCCCATTCGCTGCGCTATCTGGTACGCGCTGGAAAACCGCGCCAAGTACGGCGACATCACCATCGTATACGGAGCGCGCACCGCGGCCGATTTCGTCTTTGCCGATGAACTGGACCAATGGGCGCAGGCGGAACGCACCCGCGTAGTGCGCTGCGTGGATCCGGGCGGCGAAACCCCCGACTGGAACTATGAGGTCGGGCTTATTCCCCATGTGATAGAACGGGCGGCTATCCCCGCCGAAAACAGCATTGCCCTTGTGGTCGGCCCCCCCATCATGATCAAGTTCACCTTGCCGGTCCTGGACAAAATGGGGTTGGGCACCAAGGACATCTACACCAGTCTCGAGAACCGGATGAAATGCGGTGTCGGCAAATGCGGGCGCTGTAACTGCGGCCCCGTCTACGTCTGCAAGGAAGGTCCCATCTTCACCCTGGAACAGCTCCACCGGCTGCCGTTGGATTACTGATTCCCCCATAACCGGCGATTGAAACAGGCAACCCCCGCTCAGGGAAAGGACTTAAGGGAAGTAGAAGATACACCTATCCGACGGGAGATCTATTCTCTTTTTGGTCCTTTGGCTTAAAAACCGTTTCTCCCTGCGTCCATCAGCCGGCCGAACCACGCACCGATGAACGGAGAATTCTACCAGGCGATGTTTACCTGCCCCGTCACGTTCTCCACGATAAAATGCCTGCCGTACTTCGGGTCTCCCTCCTTGAGTTTTATTTTGCCCGCATCGTAGGGGTAGTTTGAATTGACGGCAATGCGCACATTGTTTACATCGCAGGAGGTGTCCGGGTAGAAACGGAGCGTGGCGTCCTCGAGCCCGGCAACCTGCAGTCGTCTCTGGACCCCGTAATGTCCAGAGTGTGCTTCCCGGCAGGAGAGTTTGCCATCCTTTTGACCGTCGATGAACACGCGGCATTCCCTGTGCCAGGCGCGGGGCATGGTGTAGGTCGAACATCCTTCGTCAAGCCAGGTTTCGTAACCGATAAGCACAGGCGCGCCCTGGGGAAACCGAAACCGTTCCGATACCGTGGTATCGGGACTGTATCCGGAAAAAAAGAAACCGTTATGCTTTCGGGCGACGCACACCAGGGGGTTGGGTTGTTCCGCCAGCCGTTTTGTGACAACAAAGTCGTATCCGAAAACATGCAGGGCAAAACGCATCAGGAGTTCCCCCTGAAACCACGTTGCGGGATCATCGTTCAACAGCAGCCGTGCCCCTTTTCGGTAATAATTCGAGTTTATGCCGCGCACCCATACCAGACCGCCGCCGTTCCATTCCGGCAGCGCTCGCGACACAGCGACAACCCGGTTCACCGCCTCCCGCGAAACTGACGCGAGCACCGCGGCATCTTCGGCCTGTTTTATCGCCCGCAGTGGCCCGCCGCCTGTCAATGAACGGTGTTGTATCTTGGTCGGCCACTGTTCCGCGGTCAAATGATCAAGGTTCATGGCCGTCACCAGATTGAACTCCCCGTCCTGCGGTGTGTCCAGGCGTACCCCCAGCAAGTCCAGCAGGTCTTTGCCCGCATGATCCAGAGGACCGTACAGCAGCACACGCCCTCCTTTTTTGATGGTATCCAGCAGGCCGGCTTCCAGCACCGTTCCCCCGTCGGGTACGATGGACAGGAGCACCGATTCGGCATAGAGGTTTGGACGCGCCGTCCTTGATGCCAGGAAGTTGCCCGTGGACACGACCGTATTCACCGGAAATCCGATGTTGATCGCCCTGCACAGGAACCAATCACCGAACAGTACTTCCTGAACCCTCGGGCTTTCTGTAAAGGTCATCTCGTGGTACTCTTCAAAAGGATAAATCCAAACCAAGGGACCCGGCTGATCGGGACTGTCGGCACGGCCGCGCAGGATATGGGGGATGACCTCGTTCGGCACTTCCACCGGCATCTCCCCGAAGGAATTATCGGCGGTCAGGAACAGGAGGGATGAAGGCAGCCGCACCGTGCCCGCAGCATCGATGCGGGACACCGACATGGGCAGATAGATATCGTGCGGCTCCCGCCCGTACCGGTCCAGCCAGGGACTGTTCAACCACCACGGGTCATGGGTGTAATAGCGGAACGGATACTCCTCCCCCGGGATTTCAGCGATGTGGGACATATACCCAACCAGTTCCAGCCCGAAGTTGCAGTCCAGAGCGGCCCAGGGCGAATTGGGCGGAGGAAACATGTTAAAATCGCCCTGGTAAATCTCCCGCAAAGGAACACCGTCTGAGGCGAGGTCCATACCCGTGGACAGGTTTGTGCCTCGTGTTTCAATCAAATACTCCGGGCATTCCTGCCGAAACAGCCGCCAGAAGTCCAGTATCTTTTCCCGAACGGCCGACACTCCTGCTGTATCGAAATGTTCACCGTCAAAGACGGCTCCGGTACATCCCCAGGTTTCCAAGCCAAACCCGAACCCGTTTGACAACCAGAGATAGTCGAAGGACAGGTCCTTAAGAAAATATTGGCATTGCCTGCCGAAGAAGGTCCCGAACGGTGTTCCTTCGGAAATACCCTCCGGGAAACCGGCATATCGTTCCCGGTCTCCTTTCAACACGGAATAACTGCAGACCATGGTGCCCTTGCCCATGGTGTCGCCGAGGCAAATCTCCGGGTGAAGTGTATACTTGAAGGGGGAATCGGCAAACTCAGGGCCGGGGTCGAAGGTGGCGCCCACGCGCACCGGTTTTCCGGTGATTTCTACACCCACCCGCTTCAGCACCGCCACGATGCGTTTCAGATTGCCATAGGTTATTTCAGGAGGGTTCTCCATGTACAGAAAGGCCCGTTGATGCAGCGAAAGATGTTCGGGACCCGAGCCGACTGCCACCTTGGAATTTGCGCCGCCAATATAGCGCCCCCACTCTATTTCTTCCGACAGGTCGCCTTTATACGTGAGAATTCCGAGCCGTCGGCGGTCCAGAGCAACACAGAGACCCCGTCCGTATGCCGGGTCAGGGGCCACCATTGCCGGAACAGTTCCCCGCACGTCTCCTCGATATACGTGTCATCCATGTTTTTAAATGGCTTGAGGCTCATTTCCAAGGTGACATTTTTAATCCCCGGATAGTCCAGCGCCTGGTCCATCGGGCGTTCCCCATGAGCGCCAACAACTACAAGGCCCAAGGCCAATAACAACACACCTGATTGAAACTGTTTCTTCACGTGCATGACCACAAAGCCTCTACGCTTCGTCCGGGACTTTGCCCGAAAGAAGAGGCGCCTTTGGCGCAACTATCTTTGTATTGTGTTACTGGGAGCGCCGGCATCCTTGCCGGCAGTGATAATCATTTTCGGCAAATGCCGGCAAGGATGCCGGCGCTCCCAGTATTTTCAAACTCATAATGAATTGTTAGCGAAAATAGCCGTATGCGCCTACTTGAATTTTTACTCCCCTACCCTCCGTGTCGCCAGATTGGTTTGCCCTTGTATACGGAACCAACGGGATACCGCTCATCGGGACGGACCGCTTCTTCCATAAGGGCTTCAATCTTTTTCACCACGTCCGGGTGGCTGGCGGCGACATTGGCCTTCTCGCCTATGTCCGTCTCGAGATCATACAGTTCGATTTGGGAACCACTGCCGAGGCGGATGCCCTTCCAGTTGCCCATGCGCACGGCCTGATCGTACCGGTCACGGCAGTGCCCGTAATCCCAGTACAGATATTCATGGGGACTGGCAATCGCTCCGCCGGACAAGGCGTCCACAAGGGAGATGCCGTCAATGCCGGGTGGCGCCTCCGTACCGGCCAATTCTGCGAAGGTCGGCATCATGTCCCAGAATGCAATAACCTCGTCGCTGGTGGAGCCCGACGGTATCCTGCCGGGCCAGCGCGCAATCAACGGCACGCGGACCCCGCCTTCCGTCAGGTCCCGTTTGAAACCCCGCAGTGGTCCGTTGGTGCGCAGATGTTCCGGGGTGCCCTCATTGCCGCCGTTGTCGCTGGTGAAGATAACAAGAGTATTTTCGGCTAGACCAAGAGCTTCCAGCGAGGACAGGATGCGTCCCACATCACGGTCAAGCCGATGAATCATGGCGGCGTATTTTTTTGCTTTTGCGCTCCAGGCTTTGTCGGCGTACGGTTCGGTGGAAGGCACGGCCAAACCATCGGAGTCTTCGCTTTCTGAGGAGAAGTGGGGCAGCGTGAAGGCGCCATAGAGAAAAAACGGCCGGTGATTATTTTCCCGAATAAAGCCAAGGGCCCGTTCAGCGATGAGATCATGGCTGTAATGTGCCCTTGAAGAGGTGTTCCCGGTCAATTCGAGGCGCCCGTCATTATCATCAAGATACTCTGTGTAGTAGTAGTGAGCGTGGTCCTGGTTGAGATACCCGAACCACGTATCAAAGCCTTGATTCGTGGCGCGGCCGGCGGTACCGGTATCACCGAGGGACCATTTGCCGAACCCACCGCAGCAATAGCCTGCTTTTCTGAGTACTTCGGCGATGGTAACGTCCTTTTCTTGAAGATAGGTGTGATAATGGGGGATGTTGTCCCGCGCCGGCGTGTGACCGTTATGAAGACCCGTCATAAGTACACTGCGTGACGGTGTGCAGACAGGCCCGCCGGCATACGCCTGTGTAAAACGCAACCCTTCCGCAGCAAGGCAGTCAATGTTGGGTGTCCGGATTTGCTGTTGTCCGTAACAGCCCAGATCTCCATAGCCGAGGTCGTCGGCCATAATAAAAACGATATTCGGCCGACTGCCAGCCAGGGCGCCCGTTTTTTCGGCGGCTATTTTGGACATTGGCAGAGTTGCCATACCCGCCATAGCGGCAGTTTTCAGGAAATGTCGTCTGTCCATTACTGTCTTTTCCGGTCGCCGGCTTGGATATAGGCATTGAAGAGCAATAGGATGCAGCAGGCATATCTTCCCACGTGCGCCATAGAGCGATATGACAATCTATGGTCCTGCTCCATGGCACACCTGGTAAAGTACGCCTGCTCAAAAGTCGCTTTGAACTTGGAGAGCGCGCTATTCCTTTTTTTTTCCGCCGCTTCGTCCGTTAAACTGCACTAACGTCGGGAACTTCGAAGCCGGTACGGTTAACGTCCTTGACCAATTTGTTCGCTTCTTCGGCATGGTCACCGACGAAACGTTCTGTTTCCGGATCGAAGGTCAACCAGGGACCGACGATATACTCACTACCGTCTTCCGGGATACCCACACCGGCACTCATGACCTCGTGCAATTTGGCGAAGTGTTCGTACGCCTCCGGAATATCTCCAAACTGTCCGGACTTAACGTTGAACGGCGCTTTTTGCCCGAGCCGGTAGGAATTGTTAATCACGTGCCCCAGGACGCAGCTGTTATGTGAATCCAGCGCATTGCCGTTCGCCATATTCGGGTCGCCCGCGCGGCAGGCGGCGATGAAACTGCCCCAGTTGCCGCCGGGAGTCACTTTTCCGGATACGGCGGGAATGTCCTCACCTTCCGTACTACCCTTGGCATAATATTTATTGCGGATGATTCTGCCGCCGTCTTCGAAATAGTATTCATTTTCGACCTGGTGCTCATACCCATCGTAATTAATGTTGCGCACGTTGAAGAACACGTATTGGCCGTTGGGATACTCGGCAATGCCAAACATAGTATTGGGCGTTTCCCCCTGGTCGGCCCACTTAAAGCGGCCGCCGAGGGCCATGGCGCGCACGGGATGAGTCTGGTCGGCTGCGATGGCCCAACGGGCCTGGTCCAGCTGGTGCGTGCCCTGATTGTTTAAATCGCCGTTGCCCGTCGTCCAGAACCAATGCCAATTGTAATGTACATAGTTGTCATGGTACTGCTCGATATTGGCCGGTCCCCGCCACAGATTCCAATCCAGATGCTCCGGCGGATCCGAGGGTTCCTTAAACCCGATACCTTCACGGGGCTTACAGCAGTAACCATAGGAAATCTTTAACTTGCCATATTTCCCTGCATGAATGGCCTCATGAAGCCCTGCAATCTCCGCATTGCTCCGGTTTTGTGTGCCATGTTGAATGACAACGCCGTACTTTTTCTGTGCCTCCACAACAATCCTGCCTTCGCCGATGTCATGGCTCATCGGTTTCTCGACGTAGACGTGTTTTCCTGCCTGAGCCCCCCATATGGTCATCAGGGAATGCCAATGGTTGGGCGTGGCAATGGAGAGGGCGTCTAGATTCTGGTCGTCAAGGGCCTCGCGTACATCACGGACACCTTTGGTGACAAATTTCCCTTCCGCTTTTCGTTCCATGGCGCGCAGGGCCCTTTTCAGCACCCGCTCATCCGGATCAATGACATAGGCGATCTCGACATTCTCCTGCTCCGACCAGCCTCCGATATGGCTTTGGCCGCGGCCGTTGAGGCCGGCCACAGCGATGCGAAGGCGGTCATTGGCGCCGATAACCCTTCCCGAAGCGCTCGTGCCGCTAAGAATTAAAGAGGCACCCGCAAAAGCGGAAGCGGATTTCATGAACTGACGACGACTGATAGAGGACATGGGTTGTTTCTCCTTTTGTGTTGACCCTCGGCAATTATAGGTGGACCACTTAGAAAAATCAAGGGAGCGAGCGGGTGTACAGCCGTTATACAGGGCAAAGGACTGTCTGCAACCCTCTTCAGGAGGTGTTTTCCTCTACGGGACCACATTCGGCAACACTTCAAGAAAATGCCGCCAGGAGGGCAGGACATAGTCCGCGCGGGTGGTTTCGGCATACCGGTTATTCACGCCGGTAAACAAGCCGGCCTTACTGTTAACCTGATGGGCGCCGACAACATCCGTGGGCTCGAGATCGCCGATGTGCCACAGTTCATGGGGAGCGACGCCCAGTTTTTCCGCGGTTCGCTCAAACATGCCCCGTTGCGGCTTTGCGATTCCGGTTTCATCGGAAAAGGTCAAAGCGCTGAAATGGGCAAGGAACCCTTCTTTCTCCAACACCACCCGCAGATGTCTTCCCGGACTAAATCCGGTGTCGGAGATGATCGCGATGGGGACACGTTCCGCGGCTGTCCGTACGGCCTCAAGAGCGCTTGTGATGGGTTCGGGAGGATGCTCCAGGACGGCAGCCCCGAAACACCGGGCGAGGTGCGCCAAGGTCATTTCATCAAGTTCCAGGTCATTTTTCGCACATGCCATCCGAACCGCGTCTGAAGGGGTAAGGGTATGCTGTGTCTCCAGGTGCTTTCTCAGAAAATAGACCATAATCTCACGAAGGGAGCTATCGGCACGTTCCGCGGGAATACCCGTGGCCTCGGTGAGCGCTTTCACGCGAAGGCCGTGCCTTTTCTCACCATTGGCATCACGAAACAGGGTGCCCCAGAAATCAAATGTGATTGCGCGAATCGTCATACCTGTAAAAATACCTTGCACATCCATGCGGTAAGGCCACAACACTATAGGATTGCGACCAGCCAAGGAGAAAGCCCCCCGCAACGGTTTATATTATACACCTGCAAGAGATTATAATACCCGAGGCTGTGAAAAATTACAAACCGCCGCCGCGCGGGCGGCACAACCGAAAGGGCACCCTGACCATGTATGTCTCGCGCATGCTATCTCTTTTTATGCTTCCCATGGCCGTTTTCTCCCCTGCCGCGTTTCCCGAAGCGGAGGAGACGCCGTCAGTCCCTTTTGAAATTTCCCTCGATACGATACTCGAACATGACGATGGTACGTTTCTCTGGTTCCATCCACGGGCGACGTCCATTCCTCCGTCCGAACCGGACGGTCAACCCGGGGTGCTCATCACCTTGCAGAAACATCTGCAAGTGTCGGATTTCTATTCCGGGCTGTACATGATGTATAGCAAGGACCTGGGAAAGACCTGGTCGGGCCCAACCGAAATTCCCGAGCTCGCCTGGCGCGACGGTCCGGACGACACAATTCGCGCCGTGTGCGATGTGACCCCGGGTTATCACGAGCCCACAGGCAAAGTGCTTGCCATTGGCGCGCAGTTGTACTATAAACGTGACGGTAACCAGTTCGGGGGTATTCATCGTGCTAACCAGACCGCCTATGCGGTTTATGACCCCGTCGCCGGAAACTGGTCTAGCTGGCGGGAATTGAAGATGCCGGCAGACCCGAAATTCGATTTTTCACGCTGCGCCTGCGCCCAGTGGCTGGTGGAATCCGACGGCCGCCTTCTGCTGCCGCTGTACTTCGGCATCAACGACCAGGCGGACGCCTCGGTTACCATAGCGTCCTGTACCTTTGATGGCAAAGAGTTGTCCTATGTGGAACATGGCACGGAGATGACCGTTACCGGCGGCCGAGGCCTCTGCGAACCTTCGCTGGCCCGGTTCAAGGACCGCTATTTCCTGACCCTCCGGAACGACAGCTGCGGATATGTAACATCAAGCGCGGACGGGCTTCACTTTGATTCCATCCGCCCCTGGCGCTTTGACGACGGGACCGAACTCGGCTCTTACAATACCCAGCAGCATTGGATAACGCACCCGAAAGGCCTCTTTCTGGTCTATACGCGACGGGGCGCGAATAATGACCACGTATTCCGCCACCGGGCACCCCTGTTCCTTGGACAAGTCAATCCTGACACCCTGCAGGTAATCCGCGCCACGGAACGGGTGGTTATCCCGGAGCGGGGCGCGACCCTGGGCAATTTTGGAGCATCGCGGATCAATGCGTACGAGTCCTGGATTACGGTGGGTGAAGGTATATGGAACGATGAAATACGCGCCAGAGGTGCTAAAGGCTCCCTTTACCTTGCGCGTATAGTATGGGAATAGTGTACTTTCACGGGTTTTCCCAATCACTTCACGGTTTTTCCGTTCCATAGCCAATCATGCTATAGTTAGAAGAAGATGTCTTCAACGCCCTTCCCCGCCTTTGTGGGAAACCGAAACAAATACGCGTTTTGTCTCGCACGAACCATACTGTACGGGAAGAAGAAAGGTTCCTATGTCTGTGCTGAAAATTGGGTTTGTCGGTTGCGGCGCCCCGGCCTATACTCATCGCGACAGGCTTGTTAATCGTGACGGCATTGAACTGGTCGGTTGCCAGGACACGCACACGGAACAGGCGGAATCCTTCGCCGCAGCCTTGAATCTTCCGGTTTTCAAAGATGTCGTGTCGCTCTATGAGAAAGCACGCCCTGACGCTGTGTATATAACGGTCCCCCCCGAAACCCACGGCGACATTGAACTGGAAGCGGTGGCAAGAGGCATTCATTTTTACGTGGAAACACCTATTGCACCTGATTTACAGACCGCCCGAGCCATAAGCGCCGCAATCGCCAAGTCCAAGGTTCTTGCCATGGCCGGTTATAGCCGCCGCCATAACGACTTGACCCATACGGCGCGTCAGTTCCTGGGGACTGAAGTAATTTCTCTCGCTACGGGGCGCTCTTACTGCCCCGCCCCGGCGTCCCCCCCCTCTTCGCACAGGAAACCGGCCAACTGTCACCTCCTGGAAGAGGTTTCTCATGTCATCGACTTATTGCTTTATCTTTGCGGACCGGTATCGGAGGTGCACGCCCTGAGCGTTCGTGGCAGTTTGTCCCGTTCGGATAACTTTGACCTGGAAGAAAGCGCTGTCATCAATCTTCGTTTAAAAACAGGCGCCGTCGCCTCCATAACGGCTACATGCGTTTTGAATCATGCCACAGGTATAAATCTGGAGGTGATCACCCCCTGTTTCAGCCTTGTCCTTACGGATACGACGCTCCGCGTTCAGGAGACCTTCAAGGCCACGGACTACCTCAGCCAGACAGACGTGCGCACAAAAGAAACGGATGCCTTTATCCACGCGCTGCAGCAAGGCAAACCCGGTGGCCTCCGCACATCCTATCGTGAAGCGGTGAAAACGTTTCGGATATGCCTGGCGGTACAGGAATCAATTAGAACGGGACTGCCTGTCTTACTATAATAGTCATCCGTAAGGAAGAAGCTTCTGTCGTCATGCAATGGACAGGCGTCCCGTAAGGAGTACCCATGCTTTATCGTACGTTGGGAAAAAGCGGCCTGAATGTCTCCGTAATTTCATTCGGCGCCTGGCAGATTGGCGACCCGGAGTTCTGGGGCGACGATCCACAGGCGGACCCGGACGGAGTAGTGGGCGCGGCCATAGACGAGGGTATCAACCTTTTCGATACTGCGGAGTTGTACGGCAACGGGCGTTCAGAGGAAGTACTCGGCAAAGCGCTCCGAGGACGCCGCGAACAGGTTTTTATCGCGAGTAAAGCGGCCACCCAGCACTGTAATGCCGATGATCTTCGCGAAGCGTGCGAAAACAGTTTGCGCCGCCTGGGCACAGACCGGATCGACCTGTATCAAGTGCACTGGCCCCTGCCGTCTCGTTTTAATGAAGTGATCATCCCGGTATTGGAACGGCTGCGCATAGAAGGCAAGATTCGGGAAATCGGCGTGTCGAATTTTGGGCCGCGGGACATTGAAGCCTGGATGGACTCCGGAACGGCCGTATCCGACCAAATCGGGTACAATCTGTTGTTCAGATCGCCCGAATATGAGATGATTCCCGCCTGTCGGCGTCACCATCTGGGCGTCTTGGCCTATATGCCCCTTATGCAGGGGCTTCTCTCCGGCCGATATTCGGACTTGGACAGCATTCCGATGAAACGCAGGCGCAGCCGCCATTTTTCCGGAGTCCGGGAAGGTACCCGACACGAAGAAGAAGGGCATGAACGCGTGCTTAGAGCCACGTTGGAAGCCCTGCTGGATTTTTCGGAGGCCATTCATATACCCTTGGCCACCGTGAGTCTGGCCTGGCTGATTTCGCAACCAGGTGTCACCTCCGCGATTCTC
>JAKLHG010000006.1 GCA_022710255.1 Candidatus Hydrogenedentota bacterium | reverse complement strand
CCCGGCCCCTGTTTCGGTGCTCAGGGAATGCACACCTTCCTGGAGATTGTAATAGGCCTGCGCAATGGCGGTATTGATTTTATGACTGCCCGAAGGGGTTACGCTTTCATTCTTATAGTATATTTTGGCGGGCGTTTTCAGCGCCTCTTCGAGACGGTAGGCCCTGCGAAGCGGCGTGGGCCGGTACATCAGATACCGGTCCATGACTTCACCGGGAATGGAAATAGTTGGCGCCGTAGTCATCTCCTGCTCAATCAGCCCCATGGGAAAGATGGCGGCTAAGTCTTCAGGGCCCACAGGCTGTTGGGTCGCCGGGTGCAACACGGGCGTAGGGGTGGAGGGCATGTCCGGAAGAACGTTATACCAGGCATCCGGCATTTTTTTTGCATCCAGCGAAATAGCGTATTCTCGCATTGAAGGACTTCCTTTCCGTTACAGGATTGTTTTGTCAGCAGGGATCCCATCCCTGTAATTTGGATTCTGGCGTGTTTTCGCAAACTACACAGGCTGCCCTTGTAGCAGTCGTAAGGTAAACAGGCCGACAGTAAAACAACGATTATAACTATTTCATGCGCTCAGGAAGCGCTCTTACATAAAAATTACACCACTGTTACTTACCGATTAAGGCGTTATTATGCCTTTTTGATGGTCTGGAATTCCAGTGTTTCGACCTCTACCGTCATAAAGTAAAGGATCACTCAGCGGGCGTTGTTAGACGCCACCACTTACATTTGTGCTTGATTGGCGGTGTCAACCGGTTCCGGAACACTGGCGGACATTGTGTCCCGGAGTTTCTCCAGAACTTGCAGCACCTGCACATTCATTTGTGCTACAACCCCCAGGTCGTTACGATTGCGGATTTCTTTCGCGTATAATTCAATGCATTGACGCGCCAGGGACACTGACTGGTCCAACAGTGGCACGATGGCGTGCTTCGCTTCCGGCACACCCGACTTCAGCGCTGTTTCCTGAAAAACGCGATAGGCGTCATTGAGGGAAAGCATGGCTTCCAGGTAGTGGCTGCGCATGCGCAGACGATTCAACAACAGCGCAGCCCAATACTGGCCTTGCGCATCCAGTCCGGGCGCCACAAGTCCCACTGTCGCCAGCGCCTCGCGATCCTTTTCAAGGAAAGCCCGCTGTTCCGCCGCGATTTCCCCGGCCCGTTTTACCGTATGCAGCCAGGCCGGTGTTTCCAGCGCGGCGGTATCCTCCGGGAAGGCCGGAACGCCCAGAGGCATCCATCCTGCCCCAAGGAGCATGGGCCGATCGTCATAGGCATTTGCCGGGGGCGTATGAACCGCCCCGCCGTCATAGGCCAAATAAGTATCTTTAAGGGCGGTCGCGTCTTGACCGTATAAACGTTGAACATAGGCTCCATAGAACTGGTCCGCCGTCAAGGCCGGGTTCCAGCAAAACTCCGCCAGGTAGCGGATGTTATGTTCCACACCGGACAACTTCCAACCCAGCAGGGTCACGGCCTCCACGCCGTATTCAACACATTTACGATACATCTGTTCCTGCCAGGTAACGCGCCACTGGGGGAACCATTGCTCGCCGTCGAATTCCCACCAGTCGATCATCCAGGTGGGTCGTCCCTGCTGGGCGGGCTGGTAATAGTCCAATTGCCCGTTCAGGGTCTGATCCGGCGCGTAGGTATTCAGCGAGGCGAAACGTATTTCCGGGGGGTAGTCCGGATGTATACCGGGGAAAAGGTGTTGCACAAACCAGCCGCCGGTGGCGATGCGGGCATGTTCTTCCGGCAACAGGCGGACGGCCACATCGCGAAAATGATAAGCGTAGTCGATATCGCCGCTATGGGTTTCCAGCGGCGTCCAGCGCGCATATTCGGCACGCATCTCCACGGCGCCCGGTTCGCGGCCCACCGGACGGCCCAGCACGCCGCGGGCTTCCGATTGCCACATCCAATAGTAATCCGATTGCGGATAGGTTTCCACAAGAGAACGATACCGTTGCAGGGAGATTTCTATATTTTCGGGGCGTAGCGGGTCCAAGCAGTTCTGGCCGCCATCGGGCTTGTCCGTCCACTGCACGTTGCCTGCGGCCGGGTGCATCAGTTCAAATCCTACACAGGTCTTCATGCCCCGCCCATGGGCATGGTCCAGTACGGCCCGCATCATCGCCTGAACGGCGTCGGCCTGGGCCGAGGGATCTCCCATATGCTCTACATAAGGTCGGGGGCCAAAAACGGCTTCCCCGCCAAAGACGGTTTCCCCCGCCGCTTCGTTCGTTGGAAATACATCCACCGGCATACCGATACATGCGGGCGCTGCACGGACCCCGTCAACGGTTTCCGTAAAAAAAGCGATGCCGGGATAGAAGTGAAACTGGAGGAAATTGAATTTCATACGGACAGCCCGGTCGATGAGTACCTGGTAGTCTTCCAGATTATAGCCCGACATGCCGCAGAGGAAGTTGTCCCAGGGCAGCAGACCCCGGTACTTGAATACCGGAACCGAGGACGCGTCCAGAGGCTTTATGTAAAAAGGCTGCGGTTCCGGAAGACGTTCACCACTGATTTGGAAATAAGCGCCATAAGATTCCAGAAAATCATATACGCCATAGAGCACTCCGACATCGGCATTTGCGGCGATATAGACGGTTTTATCAGCGCTTTTCAAACTATAGCCCTGGTCAGCGGTGGTTCCTTGCGGAAGCGCGACCAGTCCCGCGGCAACCGCATTGGAAATTCCCGGATGACAGGTGGGCGTGCCGAGCACGACCCGGTATTCCGTAGGTACTGCAGCATCCGTCGTGACCGGGTTTGAAAACATCTTTTTAAAGTAGGCCTGCATCTCTTCAGAGGCATAGGTGTGAATATAGCCCGTATTCTCGCCGTCGTCCAGCAATACGGTCGGGAGGATATCTTCGGCAAAAGCGGACAAACACAACCCCGACATAACGAAAAAGACCAAACGCATCCGGCGTCTCCTCCATAGGTTTATAACTGTGAAATCGGGCGCGGTATGGGAATATTTCATACAAGGGCATCACCTGTTGAGGGCAGTATCCTACCGTAACCGGCGGGAGACTTACAAAAAGGGCTGAAATCAGGCTCAGACGTCAGTGCATGCTAGGTGAGGAGGAATGAACGGTTGCCAGATGCGGGTCGGTACGGGATATGCTCCCGACCAAATCCGACAAATGTATTTTAAGACCGGGTTTTCTGGCAATAGGACAAACGGGATTCCGGGTTCTCCTGAAGGGATTTCTAGCCGAAGCCTTAATCGTGTCCCGGTATTTCCTCGGTGTCGGCATATCGGTTCATGATGGCCCGAAACGCTTTTTCTGTGTGCAGAAAGGCGTCCACAACCGCAGGATCAAAATGAGATCCGTTGCTTTCACAGATGATTTTTCTCGCTTCTGCATGGGACATGGGCGGCTTGTAGGAACGTTTCGCCCGCAGCGCGTCATAGACGTCGGCCAGCGCCATCAATCTTGCCGACAGGGGAATTTCCTCCCCCTTCAGGCCATCGGGATAGCCCGTGCCGTCCCACCGCTCATGATGTGACCTGGCCACCTCTTTGGCGAAACGCAGGAAGGACATGTCCTGGGTTACTCCGGACATTTCTTCCGATTGTTTTAGAACCTCATACCCGCGAATGGTATGAATCTTCATCTTTTCGAATTCTTCCTCGGAAAGTTTTCCGGGTTTTAATAAAATAGTGTCAGGTACACCGACTTTGCCCGCATCATGCAGGGGGGCGCTTTTAAAAAGAGCGTCTATGTCGTCCTCTTTCAGTTGGTTCCGGAAACGGGGCAGCCTGCTCAGGTATTCGGCCAGAATGCGCACGAAATGCTGGGTACGCACGATATGTTTGCCTGTTTCCGGATCCCGGGTTTCCGCGATGGAAACCAGCCCGAGCAGGGCGCAGTCTTGTGAAATCGCCAGTCTGCGGGTCTGTTCCAGGATATATCGTTCTTCGCTGCGCAGGCGCACCAGGGTTAACAGTGCGCATCCCGCCAGCAAAGTGTTTATTCCCGGCACCGGCGAGCAATAGATTCCCCAACGGTTGAAAAGGTACCAAAATCCAAAGGCCAGCGAGGTTGCCGCGCCGCCGGTCATCAGCGCACCCAGCGTGACGGGTGCCCATGCCATCAGAATGGTGACCAGGAAGCCCGAAAGCAGCACCGTGATAACCTGGATTGCCTTACTCCAGCCCGGTTCCACGACAAAGTCCCTGCGCAGCAGGGTATCCGCGGTCATGGCATGCAGATCGATTCCCGGGCAGGCACGCATGTTGGGCGTTGCATGCATGTCATTCAAACCGCTCGCGGAGGATCCGATGAATACGATTTTTCCCTTGAGGTCACCCGATTCTGTGCGCCCTTCAAGAAGGTCGATCGCTGAAATATGGTTAAACCGGTCCGGCGGTTCCACGCGAAAGGGAAGCAGCAAGTTCCCCTGATAATCGGTGGGGATGACCGTCCTGCCCACACGCAGTTCCAACACCCCCGCCTCGGACCATTCCAGGATTATCTGGTCCATTTCCCAGGCGGCCAGGATCGCGGCAAAAGCGATTCCGGGTATCCAATTGTCTCCTGACCGCAGGAGCAGCGGTGCCCTCCGGACTTTGCCATCCTGGTCGGGTAGGGCGTTGGCTGCGCCAACGAAATAGGCCGCTTCCGATAGTTCGGGAAGCGGGCAGACCATGCCATATCCTTGTGGAAGTTGCGGCGAGCCTGTTGTCCCGGAATTGGAGAGCAGGGCGACATTGAGGGTCTTGCCGCAACTTTCCGGATAGTGCTCCCGGGTTTCGCTGAACATCATGTCACCGCCCAGCACGACATGGCGCCCTGTCATGATGTTTGCCAGAAAGAGGTCGTTGTCCAATATGCCGTCCGGGGTGTTTCCAAAATCAACGGTAATACCCAGCTCAGACTGATACAAGGCGCTTACTTTTTCCAGGGAAAGACGGTCCGGTTCCGAAAAGAGGAAGTCCACCGCAATGCTGTATGCCCCCAGGTCGGCGCATTTTTGAATCATCTCGGCAATCCGGTAGCGGGGCCAGGGCCATTGTCCCATCCTTGCAAGACTGCGTTCGTCCACATCCACAATGACCACATTCGTAGGGGGAAGGGTTCCACCGAGGAGTCGGACCATTTCATCGTAGCCGGCATATTCGAGGGTGCGAAGCGCGGACGGAGGATACAGCATCAGATAAAGAAAAAACAGTGTGACCACAACCCCGGCAATCACTATCCGGCGCTGTTTAAAACCGCCGCTTTTTTTCTTGGCGGACACCCCCGCGGTCATCCACTTGAAAAAATTGCCTGTTCCAGTGCCCATAACCACATCTTTTGCGCCGTCAACGTTCAGCGTACGACAACTTCAACGCGGCGGTTCAAAGGTTCGTCCACATTATCTTTGGTCGGTACGATTGGCTTGCTCTCGCCGTAGTATTCAATCTGAATGTATTCCTCGAGTACCCCCGCCTTCATCAAAAGTGTTTTCACGGTATCAGCCCTCCTTAAACTTAATTCCATATTGGCCGCCTTGTCACCTACCCGGTCTGTGTGACCGTTCAGGCTGACATCGCGGGAATCACGTTTACGGGCTTCCGCCAGTACCTCTGCCACAAGTCCCTCTGACGCGGGTTTTATTTTCGCGGAACCGGAGTCGAAGTAAATATTAAATCCCCTCGGCGGTAGGGGCATCACCATGAAGGCGTCGCCAAAGGTTTCCTCGATCTCTTTGGTATCGGCCTGACGGGCGTCCGTAAAGGCCTGGTCACCGCCGGGGGCATCCACCGTCTCATTGGCCTTGTTCAGGACAACACTGCCCGCCTTGTTGGTCAGGGTTACTTCGCCGACCTTTCCCTCTGGGTCGGGCACGAGGTAAAAACGCGCTTGCGGCGTGGTCGCGCAGCCGGCTAAAAGCGCGCACAGGCCCATCAGCATACCGAAGGCAACTCTCATTTGGATTTCCCTTCACGCTTCATGGGCTTGGTTTCCGGCACTTCAATAAGCAGCTTCGTGCCGCGCACCGCAGCAATACCCGCCGGCGTTTCCACCTTTGCGGAACCGGGGGCAAGTTTCGCTATCTGTCCGGAAATATAGACAAGCGTGCCCTTGATCATCTTCAGGGTCATTCCCAGGATACCCTCGTCTGGTTTGAAATCAAAGTCTGAAAGGGTCAATTCGCTGTTCGGGCCGAGAGAGAGGGTCGTATCATCGCGCAATACGACACCAATCCCGCCTCCCGCGCCGGTCCTAAGCACGTCCGCCGCGAACAGGCGCAACCCCTTCTCCGCGACGAGTTCCTGTTCCGCGCGCAGGACATGAGCTGCTCCCGCGATATTGGTAATGCTTCCAATCGGTTCCTGCGGCAACTCCGCGGTCAAGGGGAGCTCCGCGAGTATTCCCACCACCGAGAGGAGCAAAAGGGTCCTTTTTGTCATAACAACGGCCCTCAACTTTCGGGTATGAAGATGTGTCAATTAATACACTATGTTCTTGCTGTCATCATACCACAAAATACCCAGCCGTGACGTTTATTCCTTGTGCAAACACGGCCCCACGCCGGGTATACGGATACGCTCCTGTCTGGAGCGTAAGTGCCCGCAGGGATTATCGGGTATGACGCCTGCCGCTTCGTTTGGCCCTGTATGCCATGCTCGCAAAAATAAAATGGAACCGCTACTCGCACGATTCAGGATTAGATACACCGTTCATGTTTTTTACATGAGCCGGAGGAAATCCTAATTTTGTTTGCCCAGGTGCTGTAATTCATCTTGGATTACCGTTAAACCCCGTCTTACAGATAGGAGCAGATATACTCGGCAATGCCGTTTTCAACACGGATGTCAAACCCGGAGTTACCCGGCACATCGAAAAACGAGCCTGTGGCATAGACCATTTCTTCCGCGTTTTGGGCCATTCGGACGGCGCATGTTCCCGCCGTGATTTCCATCCGTTCCGGGGCATTCGTGTTGAAGTGGTAGGTTCCTGGATAAATGAGGCCTATTGTTTTTTTCGAACCATCGGGAAATTGCAGGGTATGGCTGATCACCTTGCCCTCGAAATAGATATTTGCTTTGCAGTGTACGGTTACATTTTCGTACTGTTCCGGGAGTTGCATGGGTGTCCTTTCTTCTTGAGGTTGCCTGCGCAGGCAGGGTAAAGGCGTTGCCAAAGACCTGCGGCAACGCACGGGAATTCTTAATACAAATGTCGACAGGGATGGTACTTCAACGTTCAGGGACACGTTTTACCAGGTGCCAACAGGAGACGGTCGTCTGAAGGTGCGTGTTCTGTTCGCCCACTGGCTGCAGGGTCACCTGATACCTATCCGGAAAACCGCTGTGCTGATAGTTCAAGGGCAGACGGGGGCCGTTTAGCAGGGGGCCGGCCTGGGGTTCATACGATATTCCCGCAAGGGTGGCCTCTTCATCGCCGAACAGGAGGATATTGTCCGCATAGGGTTCCCCGTGAAACATGGGATTGGTGTGGGCATTGACGCCGAGCAGCCAGGGACCGTAAAAAACAGCCGCTTCCACGGGCTGTTCTTCCGGGAGTTCACCCTGTCTGAATACCCGTTTGTTTCGGTCCACAAATCGAAGAACGCAAGCGAGACGGACTTCCATGACGTCCCCCGCCTTCCAGATTCTGCCGTGACCTGCGCTTCGTCCATACGCCTTCAAAAGGGGTTCCTCGTTTCCATCGGAAACCACTTCCGCCTTGGCATCTGAAATGGCTTTCCCATCAACAAGTACGGTCTTCCTAATGCTTTCAGCCCAGTTGGGAACACGAACGGACAGGGTTTGAAAATCGGTGGGCGCCTGCTCCACGGTTATCCGATAGGCCAGGCCGGATTCCGGAATGCGCTCTATGCGCACTACCATGTCATTTGCCGACCAGCGCCCTTCCTTCAGCAGGTTTATCCGGATGCCGGGTTGCCCGTCGTCTTTGGGGTGATCAAACTTTGACGTGACAACCATATCCAGTACATCCCGAAAGGCGCGCAGTCCGTGCATGGTGCAACACCACCAGGCCCGTGCCGCGCCCTGATGGGGCATATAGCCACGGGCATCAAAGCAGCGGTGTCCGAAGTCGCCGGTCTCAAACTGGTTGGCGTAAAAACTGTTGTAAAGACAGATTTCCGCCTGCGCAATATACATTTCCTTGCCCGTGGCCTTATACAACTGGAGACACAGGCGCAGAAAATCCGCCTCTGTACACCCCTCATCCCGATTATAGTCCGCTTTGAAGTATTCCAGCAGGCCGCCATTAATCATAATGAATCCGGAATCCATCAGATCCTGAAAGCGCGTTTCCACTGCCGCGAGCAGTTCCGGTTCCCCCGTGCTTTCATAAACCATCATGTGACCGCGCAGCGTGGTCAGGTACCCGTGGGTATGTTGTTCGCCCCTTGGTTCAAGCAGCGGCTCCATCTTCTTCGCGGCGTCCCGATATTTGGTGTCGCCGGTGGCGCGGCACAACAACTCCAGTCCCTCGTTGAACTGGGTAAAACAGATAAACCCGTTGGCGGCCTTGCCGCGTACCCGTTCCCGGACTTCCGGTGTCGCACAGTCGTTAAACACCTGCAACATAAAATTTCCCAGTCGGACAGATGCGTCCAGCACTTCCTTATGTTCGGGAAAGCGCTGGTAATACTCCAGCAGGCCCACCAGTAGCCGGCCGTTACCCCACAGCAGCGCCATCTGGTCCGGGCCCACATCGGCGGCGGCAAAGGAAAGCCCCCCATCGCCGAAACGTCCGTCCTGCCGCTGGTGCTTCAATATTTCCGCGGTAAGCCGGTGCAGTTGCGTGTCGTCTTCGACGCCACGTGACATCATGGAAACAGCGCCAAGAAACCTGCCGGAAATATCGCCGCTGAATTCATCAAACCGACGTGGGTAGTTCGGGTCTAATTTCACATCCGCCAGGATGAAATCATCCGTGAAGGCAGGTTCTGTAACATTGTGAAAACGGTTATACACCAAGTCGATACGGGCGTTCAGTTCATCCGCGGACTGGCCTGTTGCAAAGCCGTTTGCCGATAACAAGATGGCGCATAACAAAAGAAGCATCGGGCACCGCATCATTAAAATCCTTATTTTGTATTCTGTAGTTTTGGGGAAAGTTTATCGCAATATAACACGTTTCATCATTCTGTGCAAAAATTAAAAGGGTATGTTTGCCTCCTGAAATTTCCTTGAGGCTATGATAGGGATTGCGGTAGAATGGATTTACAGCGATGCGGGTAATATCTCCCCGAACCACGTTGCCGTAAGTATGTTCAACCGAGCAGGACGTGTGTCTCGGGGGTGCCGAGGTTGATTTTCGAGAAGGAGGGGAAGGTGGTTTCGCCCCGGTTTTTGCAGACCTCTATGTGGTCACCCGGAAATTGGGGGAAAGTACTAAAGTACAGGACAGAAATCAACTTGCAGGCTTCGAAATCATGACAGCACATAAAAGCCGAAAAAATACGATGGCTGCTTTGCAGGAACGTGTCAAGGAATTAACCTGTCTGCTACGCATGGCGGATATTGCGGGGGAACCCGGCATTTCCGTTGAGGATATCCTGCGACAGACCGTTATGTCGCTGGCGCCCGCATGGCAATACCCGGATATCACCTGTGCAAGGCTGTCGCTGGATGGAAAGACGTATGCGCTGCCCGGATTCAGGGAGGGCATCTCCAGTCAGTGCGCGGAAATCCGGGTGCAAAAAGAAGTAAGAGGATATATCGAGATACATTACCTGGAAAAAAAACCTGACTTGGATGAAGGTCCCTTTCTGCGGGAAGAGCGTAATTTGTTGAATGCTGTTGCCAGGCAGGTAGGGGCGGTTGTGGAACGCAAACAGGCCGAACAGGAAAGGGTTCATCTACAGGACCAGCTGCGTCATGCGGACCGGTTGGCCACACTTGGATTGCTGGCTGCGGGCGTTGCTCATGAATTGAACGAACCGTTGGGTAATATCCTGGGGTTTGCCGAATTGGCGCGAAAGTGTCCCGGCGTGCCGGTGTCGGCGGAGCGGGACCTGAAAAAAATTGAAGCAGCGTCTCTGCATGCGCGCGAAATCATCCGTAAACTCCTGGTTTTCGCGCGGCAGGAACCCCCGCGCAAAGAAGTGGTCAACCTGAATGACGTGGTGCGCGAGGGACTTTTCTTTCTGGAGGCGCGCTGTGCCAAGGCGGGCATCAGCGTAATATATGCGCTGGATCCGGAACTGCCTTTGATCGCTGCCGATGCCTCCCAACTGAACCAGGTCGTGGTGAATCTCGTCGTAAACGCCTTGCAGGCCATGCCGGATGGCGGTCGTTTATCCGTGCGAACCAGGGTCGAGGAAGGGGATGTCTGCTTGGAAGTTGAAGATAGCGGCGCTGGTATGAGCACCGAGGTCCTTCAACGGGTATTCGTGCCGTTTTTCACCACCAAGGATGTGGGGGAGGGCACGGGCCTTGGATTGCCGGTGGTGCATGGTATCATTTCATCGCACGACGGAACGGTCCGCATTGAAAGTGCGCCGGGTCAGGGAACCCGGGTTGATGTGCTGCTGCCGCGAACGCCAGAGCGCCGGTTGGCGGAGGATTCAGGCGATGGCCAATAAAAGCAGCAAGGGGAAAATTCTGGTCGTGGATGATTCCGAAACGACCCGGGAAATATTGCAGCGGAACCTGGTCGGGGAAGGGTATGCGGTATGGACGGTGGGAAATGTGGCGGCCGCACTGGAACAACTGGAAACCGTCACTGTGGACCTCGTCATCACGGACCTCAAGATGCCCGGTGGCAGCGGCATGGACCTTGTTCGTCACGTGCGCGAGAATTTGCACCATACGCAAGTCATGATGATTACCGGGTACCCTTCCATTGAAGGGGCGGTCCAGGCCATAAAAGACGGTGCGGAAGAGTATCTCGCCAAACCCTTTACTGACGCGGAACTTTACACCGCGGTGCGCCGCGCCATGGACAAGGTGCGCCTGCATCGATCACACGGCGTTTACTGGATGCAAACGCCCGCGCTGCCCCACGGCATGATTGGCGAGTCTGAGGCCATGTTGAAAATTTTTGACGCTATTGGCAGGGCGGCCTCCACTTCGGCAACCGTCCTGATTTCGGGGGAAAGCGGCACGGGGAAAGAACTGGCGGCCCGCGCCGTCCATTACGGCAGCGTGCGTTCCCAGGCCCCGTTCGTGCCCATCAATTGCGGCGGGATTCCCGACACCCTCCTCGCAAGCGAACTGTTCGGCCATGTAAAGGGCGCTTTTACCGGCGCCACCGAGTCGCGGGCTGGATTTTTTCACGCGGCGGAAGGAGGCACCATCTTTCTCGACGAGATCAGTGAAACCAGCGCCTCCATGCAAGTCAAATTATTGCGGGTACTCCAGGAAAAAGAAATCTGCATGGTGGGTTCCAACCGGGCGCGCAAGGTGGACGTCAGAATTCTGGCTGCAACGAATAAAGACCTCTCCGCCCTTGTCAAAAAAAACATATTCAGGAAGGATTTGTTTTATCGCCTGAATGTCCTGACCATTGCGATGCCGGCACTGCGGGAGCGTGAAAATGATATCCTGTTGCTGGCCTCTCACTTCATCAACCGCTATACCTCCGAGTTCAATCGCCCCCAAACCCGCTTTTCCGAAGACGCGCTGCGCGTCTTGCGGAATTATGACTGGCCCGGAAACGTGCGTGAACTCGAAAACGTGATTCAGCGCCTGATTCTGATGACGGAACATGACCTGATCGATGTGCCCGACCTGCCCAGACTCATGCGGTTTTCCGCTCCCGGGAAGCTGCCGCTCAATCGCACCCTGGCCGAGGTGGAGGCGGATTACATTAAAAGCATCCTTGTGAGTGTCGGCGGCAACAAAACCCGTGCCGCCGAAATTCTCGGAATTGACCGCAAAACCCTCCGCACTAAGTTGAGCGGTCCGCCTTCATCTGATTCTTCCCAAGAGGGTGTCTCCCCTTCCTGAACCGCGTAGCGGCGGTATGCTATTTTTTTTGCCCTGAATGTGGGTAAAAGTTCCTCGGCGGGTAAAAATTCCCCATTTGCTGCTTGCAATCGAAGCGCGTCTCCGCCTAATTTCCAGGCTTTTTAAGGGTAGTTGAATGCGTACCACGCGTATTTTGATGTTGGCACATTATTTGCTCAGTTTTAATAATGAATGCCGAGAAAGCAGAGTTGAGATGAAAAAATATGTAAGCGAGGCCTTGTGCGCACAATGTGCGCGTGCTGCCGTATGTGCCATCCCCAATGACACGGGGGAAATCATCTTTTCATGCAAATCATTTATGCGCCTCGATGAGGCTGTAAATAGGGATACATCTAAGGCCACGGTTCTCGAATTGATGGGTTCCGGTCGGGTTTATGGTCTTTGCGGGGATTGTGAGAACAGGGGGCACTGCATGTTCCGGCAGCGCGAGGGTGGTGTTTGGCATTGTGAAGAATATTGTTGAAAGCGATTCAAGTTTAGGACAAACGGTCCGGAAGGAGATGCCATGGAAGCGCCGGTGAATACGGAAAAAGTTCTGGACATTGTCCGGAAACATGAAGACGGCTGGGGCGGCATGATCGCCGTGTTGACCGATATCCAGTACGTATTTGGGTACCTGCCCGAAGAAGCCTTGCGCATCGTGGCGTCCGCCACCGACACTTCTCTGGCGGATATCTACGGAGTGGCCACGTTTTACCGGGCGTTCAGCCTGCATCCACGCGGGAAGCATCACATCTGCGTTTGCCTGGGTACCGCGTGCCACGTGCGTGGGGCGCAAATGGTTGTGGAGGAGTTTGAGCGACAATTGAACATCCGCCCGGGCGAAACAACGCTGGATGGCAATTTCTCCCTTGAAACTGTGAATTGTCTTGGCGCATGCGCGTTGGGGCCTATTGTCACCATGGATAATGACCCATCCACCAAGGTGCGCCCCGCCGATATCCGAAAGATATTGAAGACCTCATGGAAAACGGATACAGAAGCGACGGATTCCCTGGGAGTAACGGTTGCGGCCGCTCTTGGGCAGGAAATGGAAGAAGCAACAACAATATAAAGGAGATGCGGATTGACTCCGCCATTGAATTCATTGGAAGTATTTAAAACCTTTCAGCAACACCTCGCTAACGGGCGTAAAGCCGACCACCGTACCATTGTCGTTTCGGCCGGAGCATGCGGCCTGGCTAGTGGCGCGCAAAAATTGATCGAGGCACTCCAGGCGGAAATGCACGATGAAGACTCCGCTGCTCGGGTTGCGGTGCGTGTCACCGGTTGCCACGGCTTCTGTGAATTGGAGCCGTCATTGCTGGTGGAGCCCGAGGGCACGTTTTACCCGCGGGTCGCGGTGAAACAGGTGAGCCGGCTGGTAAAGGCTGTGGCCTGTGGGGAAGTGATTAACGACCTGCTATGGACGGATCCCGATACGGGGAAGTCCGTAGCACGCATGGAAGATTTGCCTTTTTACAGCAAGCAAGTTCGAAAAATCATGGGGCGTAACGAAAAAATCGATCCGGTGCGCGTGGAAAGTTATATTGAAAATGGGGGATATGCTGCCCTTGTCAAGGTTCTGGAAAGAGGCGACCCTGGATGGGTGGTGGAAGAGGTGGCGCGCTCCGGGCTGCGCGGGCGCGGTGGGGCAGGATTTCCCACGGGAGTCAAGTGGCGGTTGCTCGCGAAGCAATCCGGGCGGGAACATAAATTTCTCGTGTGTAACGCGGATGAAGGTGACCCCGGTGCCTACATGGACCGCAGTATTCTGGAAGGCAATCCCCACTGTATTCTGGAAGGAATGTTGATTGGCGCTTATGCCACCGGGGCGACCCAAGGGATTCTGTATATACGGAATGAATACCCGCTGGCCATCGCGCATGTGCGGACCGCCCTGGAACAGGCCTATGAACAGGGGGTGCTCGGCAACCATATCTTGGGAACGGAGTTTTGTTTCGATATCCAGATCGTGCAAGGCGCGGGCGCTTTTGTGTGCGGCGAAGAAACGGCGTTGATCCGGTCGATCGAAGGGAAAATGGGTGAACCGAGACAGCGTCCGCCCTTTCCCATAGAGCAGGGTATTCATGGCGAACCTACGGGCATCAATAATGTTGAGACCTGGGCCAATATCCCTCTCATTATATTGGAAGGGGCGGAGAATTATGCCGGTACCGGAACTTCGGGCAGTGCGGGCACCAAGGTCTTCAGCCTTGTGGGTAAAATCAAGAACACGGGTCTGGTGGAAGTGCCCATGGGCATCACCATCCGGGAGATAGTTTACGATATCGGCGGCGGTGCTGTGGACGGGGCCAGCATCAAGGCGGTTCAGACCGGTGGTCCCTCGGGCGGGTGTATCCCTGTTTCCCGCTTTGATCTTCCCATCGACTATGACAGCCTCGCCAAAGCGGGTTCCATCATGGGTTCGGGCGGCATGATTGTCATGGACAATCATACCTGCATCGTTGATGTGGCGAAATATTTCATGGGTTTCCTCAAGGATGAGTCCTGCGGGAAATGCTACACCTGCCGCAAAGGCACCCAGCGCATGTATGAAATACTGGAGGACATTACAGAAGGACGGGGCAGAAAGGAACAACTGGAGTTGCTGGAGGAACTCGCGCTGGTGGTCAAGGACACTACCATGTGCGGCCTGGGCCAGACTGCGGCAAACCCGGTGCTGTCCACGCTGCGGTATTTCCGCGAGGAATACCTGGAACATATCAAGAATGGCCAGTGTCCCGCCGGGGTATGCAAGGCCCTGATTTCCTATTCCATCAACGAGCATTGCACCGGCTGCGGGGTGTGCGCGTCCAATTGCCCGACCGAAGCCATCGCCGGCGAACGCAAAGAACGTCATTCCATCGACGCTTCGAAATGCATCAAATGCGGCAACTGCCGAAGCGCCTGCAAATTCAATGCCGTGGAGGTCGTCTAACGCTATGAACGGAAGTATACATATGACCCTCAACGGCTTGGAAGTATCGGTTGAAACGGGCATGACCATACTCGATGCCGCCCGTTTTTTCGGGTTTCCAATTCCCACCCTGTGTCACATGGAAGGCCTGTCCCCTTATGGCGCCTGCCGGCTGTGCGTGGTGGAAATCGGCGATGCGCCGCAGTCCAAACTCGTATCGTCCTGTACCTATCCTGTGGAGGAGGGGCTTATTGTCCGCACCGCTTCGGCCCGGGTGCTTCGCGCACGAAAGATGATCCTGGAATTGCTGCTGGCTTCCTGCCCGCAATCCAAAGTGATCCAGGATTTAGCGTCTGAACATGACATCCGCCAACAGCGTTTCCGCCAGGAACATGAGGATTGTATTCTGTGCGGCTTGTGCGTACGCATGTGTGAGGAACAGATGATGGCAAAAGCCATCGGGTTCCGGGGGCGGGGTGAAAAGCGCAGCATTGGCACACCCTTTGATATTCACTCGGAAGTTTGCCGGCTCTGTGGCGGCTGCATATATGTGTGCCCCGCATGTCAACTGCGTTGCACCTACACGGAGCCGGACAAGGCTATTTGTGGAGGGTGCGTTAATATTTCACCGCCCTGTGTTGAAAAAGATTCTTATGATGACATGATGTGTTATATGGCGCCTTGTGTCGCCTGTGAAATAAAAAAAGATTGACCGGTTAAAGGAAAGCGAAGACCATGTCGAATACCCTATCTAAAATGAATCATTCCGCGGCCACCCTGACCAAAAACCGCACCACCGATTCCATTGTACCCACGTCAGGATTGTGCGTTACCTGTGTGGACGGGTGCATCGGCATGTGCGAGGTCGGCAAATCGGCCTACCGCGGCCATGAGGTGCTCTATCCGCAGCCCTTCGGCGTGATCACCACTGCGGCCGAAAAGACATATCCCGTGGATTATTCCCATTTTAACATCATGGGCACGGCCGTAGGCGCACATGGCATCGAAGCCGACAGTAATAAAGCGGTATTTCCCGCCGTTGATCTCGAAGTCCGCTTTGGTCATGACAAGGGGCTCAAGTACCGCTATCCCTGGCATATCCCCGGCATCGGCTCCACTGATGTCGCCAAGAACAACTGGGACGGGTTGGCCATCGGGTCCGCTCTTGCCGGAACGGGGCTTACCATCGGCGAAAATGTTGCGGGCATGGACAACGAGGCCGTTATCAAGAATGGTCGCGTGGTGGATACGGTCGATCTGAAGCGCCGGGTCAAATTATACCAGGATAACCAACGGGACGGGTATGGCGCTATTATCGTTCAGGCCAATGTGGAAGACAGCCATCTGGGCGTCTTGGAATATGCCATTCAGGAACTAAAGGTGGAGTGCGTGGAAATGAAGTGGGGACAGGGCGCCAAGGACATCGGCGGTGAAGTTAAAATAGACGACCTCAAGAAGGCGCAACTCCTGCATGAACGGGGGTATGTGGTGCTTCCTGATCCCACCGATCCGGCCATAATCAAGGCTTTTGAGCATGGCGCGTTCAAGGCCTTTGAGCGGCATTCCCGCGTGGGCATGGTGGAGGAGGAGGCCTTTGCCGCGCGTGTCAAGCAATTGCGCGAAGTGGGCGCGAAATATGTTTTCCTCAAGACAGGTGCCTACCGCCCCGCGGACCTCGCGCGCGCGATCCTTTTTGCCTCCCGCTATAAATTGGACCTGTTAACGGTGGATGCGGCCGGAGGCGGTACCGGCATGAGCCCCTGGCGTATGATGAATGAATGGGGGGTGCCCCCGGTGCATCTGCATTCACTTCTTTACCAATATGCAAAACGCCTCGATGAACGCGGCGACTATCTTCCGGCGCTTGCTGTGGCCGGTGGGTTCTCCTTCGAGGACCAGATTTATAAAGCGCTCGCGCTTGGTGCGCCCTATGTGAAACTTGTCGGCATGGCGCGTGCGCCCATTGCCGCCGCCATGGTCGGCAAAACCATCGGCCGCACCATTGACGCCAGGCAGGTGCCGGTCTATGTCTCCCGCTTCGGTAGTTCCAAGGATGACATCTTCGTGACGGCGGTGGAACTGCGTGAAAAACTGTCAGATGCGGTCTTTGAAAAAGTGCCCACAGGCGCCTTGGGACTTTATACCTATTATGAACGCCTGGGACAGGGGCTTCGTCAATTGATGGCGGGCAGCCGCAAATTTGCTTTGCCCTATCTCGAGCGTAATGACATCGCCGCGTTGACGCGTGAAGCGTCCGAAATATCCGGCATTCGCTATGTTATGGACGTGGACCTCGAAGAAGCGGATGCCATCCTGGGATAAGGGTGTGTGCCGGGCATGCCGGACCACTTTGCACAGTGTGCCCTGGATGCCTTGTAGATAAGGCATGAAATACTCTTACGTTAATAGCCGAGTTCCTTCAGCATGGCAGGAAAGGACTCCGGAAGCGGAACCGCCGGGTGCCCCGTGTTTGCCGAGCCGTAAGCAACCATGTTCAGCAGCATCTTATCCGCCGCAGGGTGCTTGTCAATATTGTCCAGAATATTGAACGTGTTGACAACCATCTTGCCCGCGCCGAACGTATATGCGCCGAGCATGACACCGGCCGCGAAGCCGTCGGGACGGCTGGAATGGCAGACGGCAAAGGCGGCCGACGCCATGTCTTCTGGAATGTCACCCCCTTCAAAGAATTTGTTGGTGATGATTGGCCCGTAATAGTCCCAGTCCATGATGCCCCGGGATTGCAGGCCATTGAAGAAGGCGTGTTTTTTCGCAACGCATTCCTTGTGGTAGAGCCAGTCCGAGAAATGGGTGAGGCCCCCCTTGTTCTTTACAGGCAGCCATCCGGTGGGTGCATCGCCCTTCTGAAACGCCTCCGGTTTCAAAAAAACAGCCACACTGCCCCGGGCGATACGCTCCAGCAGGATGGTCCTTGCCGCGGCATCGGTGTTCGAATCGTTCATGTCGCCGATGAGTATGACCTGGCGCGTGTCCGCCTGCGTATTATCGAGAGGAACGACGGTAACGCCTCGCCCTGCAAGGCACTCCGTGACGCGTTGGTCCAGATACATACCGGCCACAGTTACAGGCTGGGGTGCGCGGAGCGGCTCCGAACGATAAAAGGTCAGCCGTCCGCCCGCGGGCGCGCCGCCCTGTTCCATGGTAACCGCCAGGGTATACTGGCCGCCCGGGCCGGACAAAGAAAGGTCTTCCGCGAACACGGGTATGGCGAGGGGACCGTCTTCTCCCTTCGCTGGCTCAGGTACGACCACATCGGTCCGGCGTTCCCAGGCCACACCGTCGGGACTGAGTATACGGATGAATATCGGGTACACGCCCGGCTTGAGGGCGTCTTCCGTGGCCAGGATCACCTCCACCTTGACAGGACGGTCCGTGTACCCGTGCATGGGTGCGGCGAAAAGGCACCAGCGCAAGGGTGAGAAACCGTCCTGCAGCACGTCAGCGATTCCCGGTTTGAATTCCCGCCAGAAAGTCCACAGGCCTTCACCGGTATACCCGTGGTCCAGAATGCCGGTCAAATTGTAGCCGCAAATTTTCGGATTGGACCGGATCAGGTTAAACCCCAACAGGCGCTGGCGGCAATGGAGTTCCTGGCTGGCCCGAAGCATTTCCTCAGGGAAGGCATAGACCCCGTCCATGCCGAGTTGTTGCCAGGCCGCAACCAGTTTCTCCTCCGTCTGTTTGAAGTACTTGAAATCATCCCATTCCGGGTTTGCGCCATGCTGTTCATAATAACGAAGTTCACGGACGGCATTCATCAAACTGCCGATGCCGTATTCCGACAGGAACACAGGCTTGCTGTCGCTGCCCAGGGTACGTATGCCCACTTCAATTTCCGGGGTATGGGGCGTTCCCGGGTAGACATGGGCGTCGCCCGCGCCTGTAAAATAACCGCCAAAAGGCCCGTTCCCGGCTGTGCCGGCATATTCCGGGCTTTCCACGCCCCAGACATGTTCCCACTGCGCGCTGCCGGGGTTTGACACGGAGCCGATGTGGTATTGGCCGTCCCAGCGGCCGCTCTGGAGTAAGATCAGGCGTGTATCATCCAGAGAACGCAGCATTCCCAGGCTGGCAATGGCGTGTTGCACCACAGGCCCGTTGCCCACCTCGTTCATCAGCCCGAAGATGGTCAGGCTTGGATGGTTCCGGTCACGCAGTACCATTTCACGCAGGCTAAAATCAAAGCGGGCCGCCATGGCCGGGGAATCCTCCAGGCACCAGCCCGCAAGGTTCTCCTCATAGACCATCAGCCCGATTTCATCACAGACATCCAGTTGATAGGGATGGGCCATGCCCGCGATGAAGCGAATCATGTTGAAGCCGAGGGACTTCGCGTATAGCAAGTCCTTTCGCAGCAGGTCCTTGGCGCTGTCCGGAGGCAGGATGGCGCCCACCGGGCAGTGGTTGCCCGTATGGGAACTTTTTACGAAGATGCGCTTGCCATTCAGCCGGAAATAGCCCTTTTCTACGCGGAAATCCCGGAACCCGAACCGGGTAAAGTATTCATGAGTCTGTGTGTTCGGATAGCCTGCCAGGGGCGTCGGCGCCACCCGCGCTGAAAGGCGATACAGATAAGGGTCGTCAAGTTGCCACAGCCGGTGGTTTTCAATCTTCAGCTCCGATTCAAGGACGTTGCTGCCCGGGGGCAGGTCGCGTATGAATGCCAGCGAAGCGACGGAAGGGCTCTCGAGCGCGGGTGCGATATTCAACTGGAATTGACCTTCCACTGGATCCGGGCCGGCATTGATGACGGTCGT
The DNA here is from genome assembly GCA_022710255.1 of Candidatus Hydrogenedentota bacterium. Lineage (GTDB taxonomy): Bacteria > Hydrogenedentota > Hydrogenedentia > Hydrogenedentales > CAITNO01 > JAAYBJ01. Next base: position 1,700 of record JAKLHG010000006.1, on the reverse strand, counting down.
TTGTACCCGTACCAAGCCCGTTTTCCAGTCCGGCCGCACATACACATCCTCGATACGGACAGCAGGCGTCCAGAAGACTTCCACCGGTTCGACAATGCCGCCGCTGTTATAGGAGCCGCCGACCACGATACCGGCCGCGCCCTTATTCCGGTGCGGAGTCTGCTTCAGAACGATGCCATCAATGGGTGTATCCGTGGGGTTCAACACCCGCACTGCGAGCCGGTTGGTTTGACTGGGCAACAGTACTTCGGTGATGTCGAAGGTAAACGGCGTTTCACCGCCCTCATGGCCGCCCACGGGTGTGTCGTTCAGCCAGACGTCCGCAAGGTAATCCACCGCGTGAAAACAAAGCAGTAACCGTCCGCCTTCATAAGGATTAGCCGGCGGAGTGAATTCCCGCCAATACCAGGCCACGCCGTGATATCCCGGCAAGGCCTCCTGCAAAATACCCGGAACGCGCACCGGCTGCGCCTCCGGGCGCGGCGCCATCCACCAGGCCGCTTCGCGGCCGCTGTTGTCCGGGTCCGCTGCCGCCACCCACCCAACGCCATCCAGGGACAGGAAGGTGGTACTCGCTGAAATCTCTTCGCCGCCGACTGCCCCCGCGACCAGAAAAACAAGGCCAATACCCATGATGATGGTAATACAGGGTTGATTCATTTCGACGTGTCCTCCGGATGCTTAATGGAGCGTTTCACAAATCCGTTCGACCTGTCCGGTCAAACCAATCAGACAGAACTGTCCGATACAATACTCTAGGGCTGTTCGCTGTATAATGAGGCTTGGACAATGCGTACCAGTTCCTTGATCAAGAGTCCGCGGGGGGTATAAGACTCCGTGCTGACCAGTCCTGAGGTCGCGCCGCCGATGGCGACGGTACCGATGACCATCACCAGCACCTGCACGATAAAGAGTTCCGGGGCGACGTCTTTGCGGTACAGGCCGCTCTGCTGTCCCATGCGCAGATAATCGCCGATAAGTCGTGTCCAGGGGCTGAACTGTTCACTCAACAGGGCAAACGTCTCTTCCGGCCGGTCAAGCAGTTCGCGTACCACGAGACGCGCGCGATTGAGGTCCTCCACAAAAAAATTGATCAGGGAAGTCATGGTCGACACGAGACGGTCGGAGCTGCTGTCCGCAGGCGTCAGAATTCTCGGCAGCTCATTCTTCCAGTAAGCGACTAGCGACTCAAGGACGTGCCGCCTCAAATCTTCTTTGGAGGGAAAGTGATAGATCAGGGAGGGCTTCTGAATGCCGACGGCATCGGCTATCGACTGCAGAGAGGTACCTTCGAATCCCCTTTCGGAGAACAGATACAACGCTTCTTTCAGGATCCGTTCTTTTACGGTTCCATGTCCATTATCCAAGTCCGTTTCTTTCATCAGGAACTCCCGACCCGCCTGCACGGATACTACCTCTATTTTACATGGGGGGCGACCGAAGTAAAAAAGAACCACCCCGCTTGTCCACAGGATACCTTTTTGACGGCTTCTACCGAATGTGTTATTATTGTCTACCAAATGGTAGTCATTATAGCAATCCCACCCGGGGAAAGGAAAAAGCGGTCATGAAAATCGCGGTGCTGGTCAAACGCGTCCCGGATACGGCATCCGTGTTTACCATTCGGGAAGATGGCAAAACAGTGGACCTATCCGGCCTTACTTTTGTGATGAACCCCTATGATGAACACGCGGTGGAAG
>JAKLHG010000599.1 GCA_022710255.1 Candidatus Hydrogenedentota bacterium | reverse complement strand
GCCCATTTTGGGGCCGTATGAGGGCAAGCTGAACAACGCTTCCGACAGCGTCGAACTGCAAAAACCCGACGAGCCGCAGCCGTTGACCAGCGCCCATGCTCGCGACCACGGGAATATCATGTCGGTGCAGATGCGTTAACAAAGCCACCTTGGCGGCCAGGTCGTCTATGGCGTCTATGACATGCCAGCCACTATCGAGATGCAAATCGGCCAGGTTGTCCTCGCGAACACGGACCGAAAGGGTTTCCACAATAATTTCCCCGGAAATGGAGGCAATACGAACTCGTGCCGCATCGGTTTTGTTGTTTCCCAACGTGGAATGAAGGGCCAGCAGCTGGCGGTTAAGGTTGGTCGTCTCCAAAACGTCGCTGTCGATGAGTAGAATGCGTCCGGTTCCCGCTCGCGCAATGGCCTCTGCAGCGAAACCTCCCACCCCGCCCAAGCCGACAATCGCGACTGATGCGTGGCGCAAGCGTTCAATCCCGCTGTTGCCCACCAGCAGGCGAGTCCGGTGTTGCCAGTCGGTATTTTCGGAACAGCATGTCATAAGCATTCCTAGAGACGGCGGAAGAACCATGTAAAGAGATGCCGGATGTATCCGACCTGCAGATCCTTGCCGTCATAATCGGAGTTTAAATATACGAATGGCATTACGTGTGGTGGCCTCGGCAACTTCTTCAGCCGGGACTTCCAGCAATTCCGCCGCCGCCTTTAGATTATACAAGATGTTGGCCGGGGTATTGACCGTGCCGCGCGCCTCCACGGGCGGGATGTCGGGTGCATCCGTTTCCAATAGAAAATGGTCCGGATAAATACGCCGCAACAGACGCGCACGTTTCGTGCTGTTTCTCCACGTCAGTACCCCGCCCAGGCTGAAGGCCATCCCGTATTCCATGAATTGTTCCGCAATCTCGGGACTACCGGAAAAATTATGAAAAATGCCTCCGGGAGGAGCGCCATGCCGCTTGAACAGCTGAAGCATTTCGTTGAATGCGCCGCGACAATGCAGAATGACGGGCAGGTTTAACGCCTGTGCCGTCTTCAACTGGGGCGTAAAGACCTCCATCTGTAATGCGAGTGGGAATCGCTGTGTTTTTGCGTCCAGTCCTATCTCGCCAATGGCCACAGCATCCGAGGCCGCGCCAGGAAGACGGTCCAGCAACGACACTGTTTCTTCCGGACAGTACCAGGGATGCACGCCAGCGGCATACTCCACCATGGCATAATTGCGGGCAAGGCCCGCCGACAAAGCCCATTGTGAAGGGTCGGTCGAAGCGGTGATCAATTTACAAAGGCCCGCCCGGTGTGACATCGCCAGTACGTCGTCAAGGCAGTCCCGGAATGCTTCACTTTCGAGATGGCAGTGAACGTCAATCAGCCGCATGGCCTTTCCCATCAGTGCATTTCAATGCTGCAGCTTCCGATGGCCGGACGATAGTAGTGAAACACCACGTTGGGATGGTTCGCCAACAGACTCATGGGCACGGCACTGTCGGCAAGGCCCTTGCTGATCATAAACGCGGTCAGGCGCATGCCGAAAGGATTGTCATGGTTGCCCGCCTGCCAGATGGAGACTTTTTCAGACTTCCAGGTCTCCACGGGGCCGACAGTCATAGCCTGTGTCGGCACTTCGGACAAGCGGCCGCCACCTGATGTGCGCGCATTCTGCATGATGGTCATGGGATGGAGGTCTACCAGGCGCGTGCCCAGCTTGCCGTATTCTTCCGGCGGGGGCGGCGCTTCAACCCAGGCACCTTCCCGCTTGGGCGGATCATTGAATGCCCAGTGCTTAACATCACCCTGGCCGCCCTGCATGATCAGGCAGCGCATCGAGTCGAATGAGGCGCTGAATCCTGCCACGTCGCCTGCGGGAAAATGCAGGTTTTCCGGGCGCGGGCGGAGTTCAGGGCGGATGCGGTTGAAGCACAATTCCATGTCCGCCTTCTTGAAGGAAAGGGGGTGTGTCTCCTCAACGGCCTTGCCGTCCTGTACCCATTCGTCCATACCCCAGAACTGTGCGTTCAGCGAAGCGAGGTCGAGGTCGAAGGCGTTTACCAATCTTGCGACCAGTGGCAATTGTTCCGTAGGGCCGATGGGACCGCAAATGCCTGCAGGGTTGTCCGGGGTGGATGCGCGCCAGGCTTCAATGTACTCCAGGGCCTCGGCAAGATAAAAATCTTCCAGCGTTTCATGAAAAACAACCTGGAAACCCGTTCGGGACAACTGGGCCAGGTCTTTTTCCGATAACCGGGCAACGTCCGACAGCAGCGTTTCATCGAGCGTTGTATAATCCCACCATCCGGGAGCGACGATACTTTGTTTACGCATTCTTTACTCCTTTTTGTTGTCTGTATTCACGTGTGTCTTAGCGCTCCGCCCGGCCGAATAAATTGCTTCGGACAGCGCTTGGATACTTTTCTGAAAATCATCTGACCTTATCATTGGGCCAGCAAAAGAACGTTGACTCTCTGTTTTATATTATATTGAAAAGTAACTAGGAATCTGTATTTGCAAAATCTGCGATGCTTGAAATAAGCCTTTAAAGGCACTGTAAATCAATATGCACTTCATTATTACTAAATTCAAGGGGATACGGCAACCCCAAATCCGCAGGTAAGGAATGGCGCGAACGTAGAAGCGGCATCCTGCCGCTTCCATCGTGACTGCAGCCCGCATGTCC
>JAKLHG010000598.1 GCA_022710255.1 Candidatus Hydrogenedentota bacterium | reverse complement strand
TTCCTTCTTGCCGAAGTTACGGGCGATGGGCATTCCTCAACGATAGACGGGCGCGAAGTGACAGACTGAAACGCAAGGAGATTCGCCCCATGATTCCGGCCTGGTCCCAAGGATGGTGAACCAACTTTTCAATAGTCCACCAGCGCTGCCGGTGCGCCTGTTGTGGCAAAACTTACTTTTCCATGATACAGAAATGTATGTCCTGCGCACAACCTGTGTTCATGATTGTCTGGGCAGTATAAAATCCCGGATTTCGGCGGCGGCGCAAACCCACCCGTCCTCATCGTAAAAAACCGCCCATTGTCCCGGGGTGACCGCACGCTGTGGTTGAGCCAGATGCACGGAGGTACCGCGTCCGGCCGGTGTCACAACACCGGGGACTGCCGTATGTTTATAACGGAGTTGCACCCATGCCTGGAAAGGAACGGTTCGCGGTTCCAGTTTTCCCCAGCACAGGCGTTCCGTGGAGAAGTCCTGAATATAAGTTTGTTTTTCCCGTCCGACATAAAGGGTATTGGTTGCCGCCTCAATGCGGACCACATAGAGGGGTTCCTCGGCGCTTACACCGAGACCGCGCCGCTGTCCGATGGTATAGTAATGAATGCCCTTATGGTGACCGAGCACGTTTCCCTCCAGGTCGCGGATGAAACCTCCTCCGGCGGCGGGCCGCCGCGCCGCCACCAGCCTCGCATAGTCACCGTCGCTCACAAAACAGATATCCTGGCTTTCTTGGGTGTCGGCCATGACGGGGTCGATTTCTAAAGCGATTGCAAGCGCCTCCGTCTTGCTCAGGTCGCCCAAGGGAAAACAGGAACGTCGCAGCTGTGTCTGGGTAAGGGGCGCCAGGGCATAACTCTGGTCCTTGCGCGGGTATCCGGCGCGGCGCAGGGTCATGCGGCCGTCCCGCTCCAGCAGGCGAGCATAATGGCCGGTTGCCATAAAGTCGCAACCCAACCGTCGGGCTTCCTGAAAGAATAGGCCGAATTTAATCATGCGGTTGCAGCGAACGCAGGGATTGGGCGTGCGCCCGGCGGCATAGGCGGCCGCAAAAGGCTCGATGATATGCCGTGAAAAGGCTTCGCCTGCCTGAAGGACATGATGGGGTATCTGTAACCGCTCGCATATTTCTTTTGCTTTGTCAATGGTCCCCGGTTTGAAACGGGGTTCACCTTCCACAGCGATGGAAGCCAGCCGTGTTTCCAGGTCCAGCGTCGCCCCAAAGCACGTATATCCCGCTTCGGCAAGGATTGCCGCGGCGGCTGTGCTGTCCACACCCCCGCTTACCGCCACCAGAATGCGCGCATGGGGGGGAGGCATAAAATTAGTCTGTGTATCGCTCTTTGCGGTCATGGTGGATAGTATTGCTGAAAAAGGCGGGCTCGACCAAAAAAATAACACTTTGTGACTCTGTGGCGTCGCAGCCTGTCCCGGATAATCAATTTCGCGCGGATTAATTCTGCAAAAAGCGCGCCTCATGATATACTGAAAGCGGTAATGTAACTGACGGAAGGTTGTTCCGCTCATGTGTGATACGGTTGCCATTGTTGAACCCGGCCGCGTGGTGTTCGCCAAGAATTCCGACCGGGACCCGAACGAGGCCCAGTTTCCGGACTGGTACCCGCGTTGTACGTACCCGGCGGACAGTGTTGTGCGCTGCACCTGGCTGGAAATACCGCAGGTACGCGAAACCAGGGCGGTGCTGTTGAGTCGGCCGTTCTGGATGTGGGGGGCTGAAATTGGGGCTAATGAAGACGGTGTCGTCATTGGCAACGAGGCGGTATTTACGAATCAGCCCTATGCCCCGACTGGACTGACCGGCATGGACCTGTTGCGTTTGGCCCTTGAACGTGCCCGGAATGCACGGGATGCCTGTCGCGTCATCACCTCCCTGCTCGAAACCCACGGTCAGGGCGGCGGCTGCGGTTACGAAAACCGGCGCTTCACCTACCACAACAGTTTTATCGTTGTGGACCGGGGTGGGGGATATGTTTTGGAAACCGCAGGACGCCACTGGGCCTGTGAACCCATACAGGGGGTCGCTGCCATATCAAACGGACTTATGCTGCCCGGTTTTGCGGAAAAATACCGTGACCGTTTCAAAACAGCCGTAACCGGCTGTAACGCGCGCCGGGTTCGGTCTATCATGTACGGCTGCAGCTCCAGCTCGGTGGAGAACATGTTCGCCCTGCTTCGCGACCATGGGGCGGACCGGAGGTATCCCCGGTACCGGCTGGGAAACGGCGGCATGTCCGCGCCCTGCATGCACGCGGGGGGAATCCTTGCCGCGTCGCAGACTACGGCTTCCTGGGTGTCTGAACTGAAACCCGAAGGGGACCTGCACTGGGTTACGGCGACGGCCGCCCCCTGCACGAGTTTATTCAAACCGGTACACGTACTTCGGCCGGCGGATTTCGGTCCTCTTCCGGAGGCCACCGGGGATAAAGGATTTTGGTGGATGCATGAGCGGTTCCACCGGCTCGTGATGAAGGACCCGGAGGCTGCGTTCCCCGTATTCGAAGAGGAGCGCAACGCCGTGGAACAGGAGTGGCTCAGGCGTCCGCCCCATACCCGGACCGCGGTTCGTAAGCATTTGGAACTGTTGCAGGCCTGGATGGAAACCCCTTCGCTTCAGACCTTGAACGATAAACGCCCACGGTTCGTGCGCTCATATTGGAAAAAGCA